>CBDTZS010000021.1:0-35512 GCA_965364955.1 uncultured Tenacibaculum sp.
GCAACATGAACAGCAAGTCGTTTTGGTAATCCTGACATGATTAATTTTGCTGCATCTACTAATAATCGTGTAGAAACAGTTTCTGTTAAGCCTAACTCTGTTAAGTTTCTGATTTTATTAGCGATATTTACCAGTTTTTTTGCATTTGCCTCTTGAATCTTTGTTTCGTTTAATAAAATTTCTATTTCAGATTTTGCTTCAGGGTAATCAAAAGAAACGGCTACAAAACGCTGTCTGGTTGAAGGTTTTAATTCTTTAAATCCACGTTGATACCCTGGGTTAAAAGAAGCTACCAATGTAAAATTTTCATGAGCTTTTACAGTTATTCCTAACTTATCTATAAATAATTCTCGTCTATGATCTGTAAGTGAGTGAATTGCAACAATTACATCTGGTCTTGCTTCAGCAATTTCATCTAAATACAAAATTGCGCCTGTTTTAACCGCAATTGTTAATGGGCCATCTAACCAAACTGTCTCTGCTCCTTTTATAATATAACGTCCTATTAAATCTGTTGACGACGTTTCTTCATGGCAACTTACTGTAACTAATTTTCTATTAAGTTTATGTGCCATAAACTCAATAAATCTAGATTTTCCCGTACCTGTTGGCCCTTTTAATAAAAAAGGAAGTTTTTGTTTGTATGAGTGCTCAAAAACATCAATTTCTTTACCTACAGCTTTATAATATGGTTCATTTTTTACGCCATTTAAAGTACTCTTTTTTTCAACTGAACTCATGGTAAATTTATTTCGTTACTGTTTCAATAATTTTTGAAATTGTTTCTTTGTTATCAACTCCTAATCCTTCTTGTTGATGTACTAATTCTCCTTGTGGATTAAATACACTAATAATATTTGAGTGTGAAAAATCTAACGGAGAAATTTGTTTATATTTTACTGCCAATACATTAGAAAATTCTCTAACGGATGTTTTTGTTCCCTGTAAGAACGTCCAATGTTCTTCATCCATTAAATTTTCTTTTGCAAATGATTTTAATCGAACAGGAGTATCTGTTTCTGGATCTATACTTACCAGTACATAACGTAAATTGCTCTTGTGTTTTTTTGGTACTTGTTTTTCAATATTTCGCATATCTGCAACCAAACGTGGGCAGGCTGCTTTACAAGTAGTATATATCATAACCATTACCAATGTTTTTCCTTTCAAATCTTTTAACTCAATGGTATTACCTTCTTCGGTATTCCATTTAGAAGTTAAATTAAAAATAGATTCATCTGAAATTTCATTATTATCAACTGTTTTTGAAGGTGTCTCTGCTATGAGTTTTAAATCCATTTTACAAACCGAACAACTAGCTGGAGAAGTAAAGGTTTTTTCTCCTTCACATTTCATTGGGCACTGGTATACTGTTTCTTTATTTGCTGTTGATTCTGTGGTGTTTTTTTTGCATGAAACAAAAGTTATTAAAAGTACTAACACAACGAGTATTACTTTATGATTTTTCATTTTTTTATATCTTTTACACATCTAAAACCTAAATTTTTCATTGTATATTTTGCTTTTAAGCTACCTCTAATGGCATATCGCATAAAAGCTGCGTAATTCATTAAATCGGTTGCTCCAATGGCTGCACTTCCACAAAACAAGTTACTATCATTATCTACATCTTTTCTAGATTCTCCTGATACTAAAACAGAATTAAAATCAGATGTCCATTCCCAAACTAAACCGTGTAAATCGTACACTTTCCAATAATTTTTAAAAGTAGATCCTATATTATTATTAAAGGTTTTAGGTTTTTCGTACCAACCTAAAATAAATTCATTGTAATCTTTTAATTTTCTAGCATCTGGCATTTTTTCGTTTGCCATTGCTACGTATTCCCACTCATCAATAGTTGGTAAACGTTTCCCTATACATTCACAATATGCATTCGCTGCAAACCAGCTAATAGCTGTAATTGGGGCTTTAGTAGCTTGATTTTTTCCTAAAATAGTGTCTGACTGCCAACTATTAAGATAACTACCGTCTGCAAAAAGTTTTTTTACTTTTGACTTTTTCCATTTCGAATTTTCTTTTACAAACTGTAAATACTCTTGATTTGTAACTGGATATACATCCATTTTAAAATTTAAAATAGTGACCTGCATAGAATCTCTTCCATACAAAGGAGTATATGTTCCTCCCTTTATTTTAGCCATTTTAGATTGACAATTCGCATTGGCTGAAAATAGAAATAGTAGGCAAATTGTCAATCTTAAAATAGTTTTCATTGAATTAGAATTTAGTGAGCACTTTTAACTTCCTGCACAGTTGTTACTTTTACATTTGTTTTGTTATTACCCCAAGAATTATACACATAGGTTAATACATCTGCTACTTCTTCACTTGTTAATGTTTGTTTGGTCATAACACTGTTGTATTTTTTACCATTTACAGTGATTTCTCCAATTTTACCATTTACAACTGTAGAAATTGCTCTTTTTACATCAGCATTTAAATAATCTGATTTTGCTAAAGGAGGAAATGCATTTGGAATCCCTTCCCCATTTGCCTGGTGACATGCAAAACACGTTTGTGTGTATATTTGCTTACCTGAAGCTATTTTTTCTGCTAATGTTTTATTAGAACTTTCCTTAGCAACTTCTTTCTTACCATCATCTGGCATTTCTTGTAATGTTCCTCCTTCAGGATTATAAATTCCTTCTTGTTTTACACCAGAATATAATCTTTTATCATCTTCTCCTTTTACTTTTAACATCCCTAAAGCTCCTTTATTAAAGGCTCTGAAAATTGCATGATCTACCAAAATAAAAGTACCCGGAACTTCTACTTTAAAATCAACGATTACTGCTCCACCTGCAGGAATTGACGTTGTTTGTACATTTTTATTTATATTTGAACCTCCTTCAATATGAACATTGTCGAAAATTTCGCCAATTACGTGAAATGAAGATGTTAAGTTTGGTCCACCGTTACCTACGTATAAACGTACTGTTTCTCCAACATTAGCCGTTATTGCATTATCTCCCGTTAAAGAACCTACTTTACCGTTAAATACTACATAATCTGCATCTTCTTCTACTGCTTTTCTCATGTCAAAGGCTTGTAAACCAGGTTCACCGTTTTCTCCTTTTGTATAGAAATCACCTTGCATAATATAGTATTCTTTATCAACTTTAGGTAAACCTCCTTCTGGTTCAACTAAAATTAACCCATACATACCGTTAGCAATATGCATTCCTACAGGAGCTGTTGCACAATGATACACGTACAGTCCTGGATTTAAAGTTTTAAATGAAAATGTTTTTTCATGACCCGGTGCTACAAAAGATGATGTTGCTCCTCCTCCTGGACCAGTAACCGCATGTAGATCTATATTATGTGGTAATTTATTGTCTGGGTGATTTGATAAAGTAAATTCTACTTCATCACCAACTCTTGTTCTAATAAAACTTCCTGGTACAGAACCTCCGAAAGTCCAATACATATATTTTACACCATCAGTCATCGTTCCTTCTTTTTCAAGAATTTCCATGTTTACTAAAAGTTTTTTAGCACGTCTGTTTCCTACTGGAGCTGGCACGTTTGGTGGTGCTGTTAATTCTGCTTCCATAGTTCCTTTTATAACTATTTCTGCAGGGTCTTTCATTGCTGAACTGTCTCCTTTACTATCGCTATTACAACTAGTAACTAACGTAGTCGCTGCTAGTAATAATAAACCTAATTTTAAATGTTTCATTTTTTAACTTTTTTAGTTTTGATTAACTTCTAATGCTTCGTCAGTAGGTCTTCCGTGTTTGTAAAAATCTATGAAGTATAAAATAATACCTGTCATGAATAATGTTGCACAAATAATAAGTACTATAAAATGAACTTCAACTTCTTTCTGAACTTCCATAAATTCCATCTTCAATTTTCGTTCTAAATACACTTGAACAACTCCGGCAACACCAAAAGCAACTGTCATACCTATCATACCTATATTAGATAACCAGAAAGCCATTCGTCCTCTTGTACTTTCATACAATTTTCTTCCAGTCATGTTTGGTAAACTATAACTAATAATAGCTAAAACAATCATAGCATAAGCTCCCCAAAACGCAAGGTGACCGTGCATTGCAGTAACTAAAGTTCCGTGAGTATATAAATTTGTTTGTGGTAATGTATGTGCAAACCCTAGTAAACCTGCTCCAATAAAAGATACAATTGCGGCTCCAAGTGTCCAATACAATGCTAATTTATTTGGGTGTTTTTTTTCTCCTTTTCTATACATATTAACAGCAAATAATGCCATTGCTAAAAATGCTAAAGGCTCTAAAGCAGAGAATATTCCACCAACGATTAACCAAATTTTATTTACTCCAATATAATAGTAGTGGTGACCTGTACCTAAAACTCCAGATAAGAAAGTTAATCCGACAATTACATATAACCATTTTTCAATTACTTCTCTATCAACACCTGTTAACTTTATTAATAAGAATGATAAAATACCTCCCATAATTAATTCCCAAACACCTTCTACCCATAAGTGAACAACCCACCATCTAAAGAAAGAATCTGTTACTTGACTATCAAATGGTAACATACCTGGTAAGTATAATAAGGCTGCAAATAATAGTCCCATAGATAGTACCAAAGCAGTAGTAGTTCTTCGTTTTCCTTTAAATAAGGTTAATAGAATAATCCCTAAAAACAGCAACACATTTACTACCACTAAATAATCTAAGGGTCTTGGAATTTCTAAAAACTTACGTCCTTCCCAAATATTAAAGTGAAAACCAACAATAGCTACAACACCTACTAATGCCAATGATACTAATTGTACATAGGCTAATTTCACACTTACTAATTCTCGTTGTGCTTCTTCTGGAATAATATAATAAGCGGCTCCCATAAAACCAGATAATAACCATACGACTAATAAATTAGTGTGTACAGCTCTTGCCGTATTAAAAGGTATAATACTATGCAGCCCATCGAATCCTGCATGCGCAAATCCCATTATAAAACCGTATATAATTTGAAGACCAAACAATAACATTGAAAGGGCAAAAAACCAATACGCAACTTTTTGTGATTTATATTTCATAATTTCTTTAGTTTAATTATTGTCTTTTGATAATGGAGATACGACTCTATCAAATCCGTTTAAATCAATATCATCAATCCAGTCAAAAAAGTTGATTATATCGTTTGCTTCTTCTTCTGAAAAACCATAAGCCACCATTTTTCTTCCATTTGGTGCCCAATCTACAGGCGTCATTAAAACGGCTTTAATATAGCCCTTACCTCGTCGGTCTATTACTTTTGTTAGTTCTGGAGCGTAGTAGGCTCCTTCTCCTAAAATTGTATGGCATCCCATACAGTTGTTTTCTTCCCATATTTTCTTTCCGCGAACTACAGATTCTGTTATTTTCCCATAATTAGATTGGTCTTGTCCTTTACTAAAAGAGTAAATGGTAAGACCAATAAAAATTAGAAAAGTAACCACTGTTCCGCCAAGAAAAAATGCACGTGCTTGTTTTTTTGATAACATAGTTAATTAGTTTTATACAATAAAAGACCTTTTTATCTTTTATACAGTAAAAATATCACTCTTAACATAAATTTTTTATGATTTATATCATATTTTATTAAGGAAAGATAAAACTAGAAATGGGGGTGATTATACTACTGATTTAACGTTGATATTATTCTCTAAGTGATAATGTCTTACAAAATGTTCTTTCTGTCTAGCAGAGCTAAAACTTGTAACTCGTTTTAAATAACCAATAACTCTAGTTGCATGATCAATATTTTCAGAAAAACAATTAGCACATTCATAACTAGTGTTTTTATCAATATAATTACAATCATTGCAAATGGTTATTTTAATATTAAAACAAAAGTAATTACAACCAGCTTTAGCTGTAGCAGCGATTAACTTAATAAAACCTTCTTTATTAGGGGTTTCTTCTAGGTTTAAATGTAACGCAGAACCACCGTCTAAATATCGTATTATTTCTTTACCATGAAGAATAATTTTATCCAATGTATTGGTATTTTCATCTTCAACAACATAAAAATAAGAATTGTAACAATCTCGAGACACAAGTAACCCATCTTCTTTATCCCATTTAGCATTTTTAACACCTAAGTTTTCCGCGGGTACAAATTCTGTATTATACATATAGCCATATTGTTTTTTGGCTAGTTTGTTTTCTTTATAAATTGCTTTTAAATATTTATTAACAAATGCTTTATATTCAGAGTTATTACCTGCTTGAATACCTTGGCTTTCTGCTGCTTCAACCATACCATTAATACCAATCGTTAAAAATTGCTTATCTAAAGAAATGAATCCTGCTTTATAAACTGGTAATAATCCTGCTTGCTCATACTCTTCAATAAGTTTTCTATAAGCAAATTGGTATTTATGAATTTTTTGAACTTCTTGTACGATATCGGCACCTTTTTGTATTAGCCTATTCATATTTAAAGTAATCACATTTATTGAACCAGTAGCAACTCCTCCTGCTCCTAAAGAATAACTAAAAGTATTGTCACTAATTTCGCTTCTTAGTCTACAACAGGATGCTAAGCTATCTGCATTTTCAGACTGATAGATAAAAAACGAGTTTCCTTCGCTTAATTCTTCTGCACACATATCGGTAAATTCTACATCTACAGGTTTACCGTCTTTTATAAGCATTGCTGCTGTAACAACAGGGAAAGTAAGTATTGCTTGGGTACGTTCTTTGTTAAACCATTTCATAAAGAAAGCCTGTAATTCTTTTAATTTTTCCCATTCAGGTTTAGACATATCAGGAAAAACAAAATCACCAAACATACTATTAAAATAAGCTTCATCATATAAAGAAATATTCCAAAAAACAGATTGGTACCCTCTTGCTGCCGCTGGTTGATTAATAGCGTAAACTACATGTTGCAAATGATTTTCGATGGTTTTTCTATTGGTCTTTAAATAATTATCTCCATAGTCTTTAGCCGCGAAATGATTAAAATACATTAAAAATTCAACCGTTGCTAAGGCTCCTGCAAATTGAGAACTTACTGCAAAAACAAGGTTTACAAACTCACCACAAAAACTTTCTAAATGTTGTGGAGCTTTACTTTCTCCTCCTAATTTTGTTAAACCATCAAACAAAAAAGGATACATACTAATAGAAACACAATAAGGTTTTAAAGAAGTTTCGTCGTGTACATAAATTTCATGATTTTCTATTTGGCGTATATATTCTTCAGCTAAATTTTCGCCAAATAGAGACGCTATTTTACGACTAACAAGTGCCCTATTTACTTGAATATTAATGTCTTTATTCAATTCGGCTTCCATAGTAGCTATATTTTTGGAAGTTACATTCGCATTTGCATCAACTTTAGAGCCATCTGCTGCATTCACCGAATGAATATATTGGTCAATGAAATTAATTTTTTTCGCTACTTGTGCATCTGTTAGGCGTATCATATTTTTTATTTTTTAAGAATAGATTGTTTAATACTTTGTTTGATTTTATTTCTGTAAATTTTTGATTTGTTCTTTTACTATCGAGTCCTCCTAATGCTTGTATCCATTTTCCTGTTTTTAGCCAAGTGAGCTCTCTTTTTATTTCTTTAGAAATGTTTTCTTCACCAGTATATAAACAAGTTTTATAACCCTTTTCTTTTGCCTCTTTTAAGTTTTCTATAAGGTCTTTTTTATGCCATTCTCCACCCATAAAGAGTACACAAGTTGCTAAACCTTGATACCTATTTAATAATTTATTGTAATTAATTTTTGTTAGTAAATCTCCTTTCTTTTTTTTCCATAAAAAAGGAGAATGGCAACCTTTACATTGTAAATTACATCCTGATATAGAGAAACATAGACTGATTTCCCCAGGAACTTCTTGCAAAACTATTTGAAAGCTATAGATATACATATTCTTTATAAAAGACTTTTTAGTCTTCTATAAAAATATTAGAATTATCAATGAAAAAATCAAACACAAAAAAGAGTTGTTAATAATGTTATTAACAACTCTTTATATAAATAAAATAAAATCTTTTATAATAAATAACTTTCGGAGCAAGCCTCAGAGAAATTATAGTCTAAAAATCTTTCTTTTTAGACTTTGAAACAATTCTCCAAGTTGGTATAACAGTCCATAAAATTAATACCGAAGTTGATAAGACCATTCCGAAGTTTGTTCCAAAGAACTTTTGAAAAACCGCACCTGTATAGCCTAATAAAGCAGAAATGTCTAATTTTAATAAGATTAATATTCGTGATAAATCTATTGGATTAAACATCGTAGCAAATAACGAAAATTGATCTAACGGATATTCTTGAAAAATAATTAAAGAAATTAAAAACAATCCGTCGTAAATAACTGCTAAAAAGAGCCATAATAATATTGCATACCCGAATCCTTTAATTTTATTTTCATTAGATAATGCGATGTTAAAAGCTAAAGCCACGAAAATAAAAGTTAGAAAAGCACCTACAAAAAGCAATGAAATAAAATTAAAAATTGCAGTAGATTGTATAACTCCGTAAGCTAAAAATGGAATTCCAAGTCCTAAAACTAAACTTAACGAAAGCGATAAAGACACCCCTATATATTGGCCTAAAAAAATAGTACTCCTTTTTAAGGGTTGTGCCAATAGTAATTCGGTAAATTCTCGTGAATTGTAATAATACATTATTCCGAAAATAGTACCAATTAAAGGCGTTAATACCACAATAATATTCATTAGCGTGATAACAGCTTTAGAAGTATCATTGTTCAAAAACAACAATACAAAGCCAATAACCAAGTAGAAAAAAAAGTATACATAACTCCATCTACTTCTTAATAAATCGAAAAAACTATATTTTAATATTTTAAGCATAATCTTTAGTTAAAATAGTGGCTATTGCGTGTTCTAAATCTGTTTGATTTGTTTGTTCTTTTAAAGTCTCTATCTTACCTTTAAAATAAATTTTACCGTCGAGAAGAAATACAATTTCATCAGAAATTTCTTCTACAAAACTCATAATATGAGAGGTAACCAGTATGGTTTTTCCTTTTTGTTTTTCTAACTGAATAATTTCTTTTAAACGAATTAATGAAATAGGATCTAAACCTGTGGTTGGCTCATCTAAAATAATCAACTCACTATCAAACATAAAGGTTAAAACTAGGTTTACTTTTTGTTTTGTTCCTCCAGATAAATTACTTAATTTTTGTTTTAAAAAAGGCTGTAAATCAAAAATAGCTATTAACTCTTTATCGTTAGCAGGTTTTGTTCTGATATCTTTAATCATCTGAATTAATTCAGACACAGTAAGATTACCAGGGAAATTTGCTATTTGAGGTAAATAGTTAACATTATTACGGTACTGATGTTTTTTTAAAATTTCTTTACCATCAATTTTTATAGTTCCTTTATCAGGAATTACCATTCCTAAAACACTTTTTATTAAAGTAGTTTTCCCAGAACCATTAGGTCCCAAAACCGCAAATATCCCACCTATTTTTATTTCTAAACTCAGGTCTTTCAGTACAGTAACTTTACCAAATTTCTTATGTAAATTATTAATTTTTATCATTTTACTCTTTTCATTAATGGTTTGTTATCTGCCAAATTATCTGGTGTAAATGCGGGTGATACCTTTTCTGAAAAATTAATAATATCAACAAACAAACTACGTAATAACACTATGGATTCTGGAGTTTTATTTACGATATAAGAAAATAGTTTTACAGGTCTGTACGGCACATCTCCTACTCCATTTTTATCTAAATCATAACCTGTATATTCACTCCAATAATTATTATTAAAGCTATTATCATTTAGTTTACTATTGTATGATAAATCAAAAGAATTATGTAAAAAATTATTCTTCGAGAACTTATTTGCATAACAAGCTCCTGCAATTTTCAATGCCCAACCATTACGTATAAAATTATTTTTAAAATAATTGATTCGTGTTGATCCTTCAATATTAATTGCTGTAGTATTTTCTTGAAATGTGTTATTAATAATCTCTGCATCATAAATCTCTTTCAACAATAAACCGTAAGAAGCTGTTCCCCAGTTTTTAAGAAAATTATTGTTTTCCATTTTTAAGAATTTAGAAAACATTACTGCAACTCCAGAACCATTATTGGTAAAGGTATTATTAATGTATTCATCATGATTAGAAAACATAAAATGCAAGCCATAACGTAAATTTTTATAACTTCTATTATTAATAACTTTACTATAAGTTACAAACTCAAAATAAATCCCATCTCTTAAATCATGAACTTCATTATTTTCTACTAACATATTAGAACTATGCCACATATGAATTCCGTTACCAGAACCAGCTTCTTCTTTTGCTTCACTAGAAATATGATTGTTTTTTATAATTCCGTGATGTGATTTTTCGACCAAAATCCCGAAGAAAACGGTTTTCAAACGTACATCTTCAATCTTAAAATGTTTGCTTCTAGAAATATAAATAGCCGCAAAATCTTTGGTATAACTTTTACCTACATTTATAAGAGTAATTCCTTTAATAGTAACACTATCAGATGCTATTTTAAGTATATATCCTTTCTCGTTTCCATCTATAATAGCTTCTCTATTTCCTATAAGCGTTAAAGGTTTCGTAATTAAAATATCGTGCTCGTTATACACACCTTTTCCTATTGAAATGGTATCGTGTTTCGAGGCTTTTTCTATAGCTTCCTTAATTGTTTTTATAGTACAATCTGAACATACTTTTAGTTCTTGTGCATGTAAAGAAATTCCTATAAATAGAAATATTAGTAATGTTATCTGAATTTTTATTTTTACTGTCATTTAAAATAGTAAACCTGCTCTTAAACTTATGTCTATTAATATAAATAATACGACCACTAAAGTTACCAAAACAATGTGAATAGCTACTGGTTTTATTTTTTCTTCGGAATTAAAAAAGGTATGCATGTATTGCCAATCCAAGAGTTGCGATTAACAAAAATAATTTAAATAGTACGTATTTCTGAAAATGCTCATGAAAAAAAACTAATCTTAAAAATTAGGGATTATAATTCAACAAAAAACATCTTTCTTTCATTTTTGATTGATTTAAATCCTAATTTACAACCTAATAAACAGGTTATTTACTTTGCAAAGTGCTCTTTTATAGCGTTCCAATTATATAATTTATTTCCATTTAATTGCCCCTCTTCTTTTGATATATAAGCAGAAAGGTTTGCTCCCATTGGGCTTTTAATATCTTTACTTATTAGATAAGTTGCCTTGGTCGCATCAATTAATTTCTTTGGTTTTGTGTAATCGGTTACTAGAATATAAGCCAGTGTGTTTTCTTTTTTAATTTTAATATCATCCAACATACACTCTATAGCATCATACTTAAATGCTCTTCCTTTATTTGTAACTATTTCTGATGCAAATTTTGTTTCTACAATCATCATTTTACAAAAATTACAAGCATCTTTACCGTAGTCTATCTTTTTAGGACTTACCGTACAGCTGATCAATAAAATAGTTATTACTAAAAAATAAAAAAATTTATTATACTTCATTTTAACTTCTTTTAACTTCTTTCTTACCTACAAAAAAGGCTACAAATGTTAGCAACATACCAACAAACATAAAATAAGCACCTAATTTGGGGTATGAATGTGCAGTGAAATTTAAAATATCTTTAGTTCCTAATAATGGTGGTTGAAAACCCATAACAGAGCCATCTGGATTTGTGAATTTCATTATCGCTTTTGGATCCAAATTATGGCCATAATCATGTTCCCATAAATAAAAATCATACATACCAGCAATTCCTAAAACAGACATTAAAACAAACCAAGCTAAAAACATTTTGTAGTTCGCCTTAAAACCTATTAAAACACCTAATAAGATCATAATTCCTATTCCTATTGGAAATATTTTAAATTCAGGAATGGTTTTAGGGATGTATTGCATACCTACATAATGATTCATTAAATTGATGTTTTTAATATCAAACTCATTAGTGTCAGCAAATTTATTAATGTGAATATCCATTCCTAATGGTGTTGGATATTGTGGAGCTTCTAGCGTAATATTCCATAAAGGAAAGATAAAAAGTCCTAACAATAATAAAGAACCCAATATCATTATAATCCTTGATTTTTTCATCTTTGCATTTTTTTATCCTAAAAAGGATGTAGTTTAATTCCTTAAAATTTGGTTAAAGGCTGCTTGAAGAATATATCAATCTAAAACATCAAGCAGCCCGTCAACCAAAACCAAAAATTAGTTATAATCTTTATTCATCATCTAAAGACCAAGATAATTTGATGTTTGATGTTGTAGGAGAAACTCGCACATAACCTTGCATCTCTTGATGTAAAGCAGAACAGAAATCTGTACAATAAAATGGCCAAATACCTACTTGTTTTGGTTCCCATACAAATGTTTCTGTTTGCCCTGGCATAATTAATAATTCTGAGGTATTAGCTCCAATCATACTTACTCCATGAGGAACATCGTAATCTTGCTCTAAATTTGTTACGTGAAAATATACTTTATCTCCTACTTTAATTCCTTCAATATTATCTGGAGCAAAGTGACTACGAATCATTGTCATATACACATGCACATCTTTACCATCTCTTACTACTTTAGCATCTGCTTCGCTTTTTGTTACAAAAGGATGTTTGTTCTCTTCTAATCTAAAGAATTTTTTAGAGCGAGCTTTTATTAAATCTGCTGGTATACCTGCTGCATAATGCGGTTCTCCTACTGTTGGAAAATCTAATAGTAATTCCATTTTATCTCCAGTTATATCATATAACTGTGCCGATTGTGTAACCTCTGGTCCTGTTGGTAAATAACGATCTTTTGTTATTTTATTCATTACCAATGCATACTTACCAAATGGTTTACGAGAATTTCCTCCAGGAATCATTAAATGACCAGGTGAATAAAAGGTTGGTTTTCTATCAACTACTTCCCAAGTTCCTAATTTCCATTTTACTATTTCAGAAGAAATAAAGAAAGTAGTATACGCGTTTCCTTTACCATCAAACTCGGTATGTAAAGGACCTAAACCTGCTTGTTTTACGCTACCTGCATTAATTGCTTCGAAATTTAAAATAGGAATTCCGTATGCATCACCATCAAAAGATTTATCTTCAATAGCTTTTATCATTTTTGTATATGAATGCACTGTTAAATCAGCAGATAATTTTCCACTACCCACAATATATTCACCATCAGGACTCACATCACAACCGTGAGGAGATTTTGGTGTTGGTAAAAAGTAAATAGCTCCTGGTACTTCTGAAGGATCAATAACTAAAACCTCTTTTTTCATTGTAGAAGTTGCAGAATGTGTCTCATCACTATACACATTGTGTGCATAATTTGCTGGCATCTTTTTTCCTCCTCCATTTTTCACGTAATCTGCTACTTTCTGCCAATTGATTGCAGTAATAAAATCTTTATCATTTTGAGAAGCATTTACTTCTAACAAGGTGTTTGCTTCTTCAGTGTTATACGTAGTAAAGAAAAACCAGTCTTTAGAATCTCCTCTACCAGGATGCGCTTTATCATAATCAAAACCTGGCATTAGAATTTGAAATTCTAAATCCATTCCTCCGTCTATAGGATCTACTTTTATAAAAGATAAAGCACCTTTAAAGTTTCCTTTATACTCTTTAATTGGCATATCTCTCTGTGGAACTGGTATTGCAAAACGCGTTCCTGCAACTACATACTCTGTATTTTCTGTTACATAAGAAGAACTGTGATTTCCAGCAGTATTTGGGATCTCAATAATTTCGGTAGTTTCAAAAGTTGTTAAATCAATTTTTGCAATACGTGGTGTATTGTTTCCATTAATAAATACAAAACGACCATCTAACACACCATTTGTTTGAGAAATATCTGGATGGTGAGAATCATCCCAAGGAATAAATCCGTGAGAAGTATTTAACATTGGTTTTGTTTCTTCATTAAATCCGTATGCTTTTTCTGCATCTACAGAAAAAACAGGAATTACTTTAAACAATCTACCAGATGGCAAACCATATACTGCTAATTGTCCACTAAATCCTCCAGAAACAAATGCATAAAACTCATCATGTTCTCCTGGAGCTATATATACTTTCTCTGCAGCATTGCTATTAGACAAAATACCTTGTTTTTTTCCTTCCTGATTATTATTCCCACAACTTACCATAAACAGTGATACTGAAAATAGCGCAAGAAATAATTTAATTGTTGTTTTCATAAATTCTTATTTTTGGTTGTTATAGTGTTCTAAAGTATTCTAAAACTTCTCTAGTTTCTTCTTGTGTTAAATTCTGATTAGCCATTGGAGATCCATTGAATTTTATGAATAATTCTTTTGCTATTGGATCATTTTTAACCATTTCTTCAGGGTTTAAAATCATATTCATTACCCATTCTGGAGATCGTCTATCTAAAATTCCTGTAGGATTCGGACCAATAAATTTTCTATTTGTCCTATGACAAGAAGAACATTTATTCTTGAATACCAATTTCCCTTTATCTGCCATAGCCTGATCTATTGTCGCTGCTATCTCTACATATTTAATGGGACCAATACCTTTGTTTTTTAAATCTATTGTTCCTGTTTTTGCTACTTTCTTTACAGTTTTTTTAATAGGTGCTTTTTTAACTGCTGCTTTTTTTGCTGGAGATTTTGTGGTAGTATTTTTCTTTTCACTACCTCCACAACTAATAAATAATGCTACTAACATTATTAAGAATATCTTTTGTAATTTCATTTTTGATTGATTTCTAATTATTATTTATCACTTGGTACCAGTACATCTCCAATAACATGTACCCAACCATTACTAACTTTAACAGATTTTAAAATTTTCGTTCCTCCAACATATAAATCATCTCCCTTTTTTATCACCTCTAAATATTTTCCAGAAGCCATATATAACTTTCTGTTTTTTCGAACATTTTTTTCTAATGTTTTTACAGGGTAATTTGCAGGAGCAACATGATTTTTTAAAATAAATGCTAATTGAGATTTGTTTTCTGGTTTCAATAGCGTTTCAACGGTTCCTTTTGGTAATTTGTCAAAAGCACTATTTACAGGAGCAAATACTGTTAATGGACCTGTATTTACAAGAGCATCTTCAACGCCACCAGCTTTTATAGCAACTACTAATGTTTTAAAATCATCTAAAGATTTTGCTACTTGTAGTGCATTAGGAGCTGAATCATTATCTACCACAGATGCTTGACCTTTATGTACTGTTTCCGTCGTTTTAGAAACTACTTTAACCGTTTCTTTTTTTGTTTCTTTACAAGAAAAAAACACAAAACATAGCAACAATGCTACTATTGAAATTTTTGTTTTCATTGGTTGATTTTTTAAATTCTATACAAAATTAGAGGAGTTAACTCTTAAAAAATATGACTAATATCATATAAGAGACTTTTTTATCTTCTATTTGATTTTACTAATCAATTTCTAAAATCTTAGTAAGTTGTTTATCTAAATGTTTCCAACAGTTACTATTAATTACATCAAAGGTGTCAATCATTTTTATACCATATGATGTTAATTTAGTTCCACCTCCACGAGAACCTCCAACACTCTTTACAACTATCGGTTTACTTGCGTTTTTATTAACAGAATCGATTAAATTCCATGCTTTTTTATAAGACATACCAAGCTCTAATGCCGACTTAGATAAAGATTGAGTCCTATTTAAAGATTTCAACAATTTAATCCTCCCATCTCCTAAAAAAACTTTGTCATCAATTTCAATCCAAATTTTACTTTTTATTTTATACTCCATGATTAAAACTTAGTTTTTCAAAACTAATCACTAGATCAAACAACAACTATGATATTAATCATATAATCAATTCTTGCTTATTTATAATAAGAATAAACTAACTGTTCTTTTTATATGCCCCTAATAGCTAAACACCTACTATATAAGAATATGAAAGGATTTCGCTATATCCTTAAAAACACAACGAACTGTAACAAAGTGAATTATGACAAATATCATATGATTGGCATTTAATAATCCTCTAATTTGTGAAACAATTAAACAACCATTTTCTATGCCTATTAAAAGTTATTTAGCACATCCGTATGAAGGAAAAAAAGAGGAACTTCAAAAAGCTCTTTCCTTAATTAATGGATGTGAAGTAATTCCTGCAGAAAACAAAAATGTTCTTGTAGTTATTACAGAAACAAAAGATGATGGAGAAGATAAGAGTTTAAAAGAAACAATAGAAACCTTAAAAAGTTTAAAATTACTAGCCTTGGTTTCAGGATTTAATACACCAATAAAATAAATAAGATATGAGTGCCTCTTTAACAAGTAGACGAAGTTTTATAAAAAAAATGGCTGCTACAGCAGCAATGACAGCGGCAATGACGATGTTCCCTGGAATTATTTTTGCAAGTGAGCAACTAGCAGGGATTCCTGAAGGAAATTTAGATTGGAAAAAAGGACCCTGTCGTTTTTGCGGTGTAGGTTGTGGTATTTTAGTTGGCGTAGAAAATGGTAAGGCAATAGCTGTAAAAGGTGACCCTAATTCAACTGTAAACAAAGGGTTACTTTGTGTAAAAGGGTATCATCAAATTATGTGTATTCAGTCTAAAGATAGATTAGAATATGCTTTAGTTAAAAAGAATGGAAAGTATGTAGAAACTCCAATAGAAGAAGCACTAGATTTAGTAGCTAGCAAAATGAAAGAAACCATTGAAAAACATGGTAAAGATTCGGTTGCTATGTATACCTCTGGGCAATCTACAATACCAGAAGGGTATGTGGCTTCAAAATTTATGAAAGGAGCTATTGGTACAAATAATTTAGATTGTAATGCTCGTTTGTGCATGGCGAGTGCCGTTACTGGTTTTTTAACAACATTTGGTGCAGACGAACCAATGGGATGTTATGAAGATTTTGACCATGCAGATTATTACATTACTTGGGGAAATAATATGGCAGAAATGCATCCAGTATTATTCTCTAGAATGTTAGAACAAAAAAATACAAGAGGCGCTCAGATTATCGATTTTGCTACTAGAACAACACGTTCAAGTATGGCTTCAGATAAATCTATTTTATTCGAACCTCAAACCGATTTAGCTGTAGGTAATGCCATTTGTTATGAAATAATAAATAATGGATGGGTTAATAAGTCTTTTGTTGAAAAACACTGTAATTTTAATAAAGGACTTACCAATATAGGGTATGGTACAGAAGATAAATTCAAGTTTAAAGACAAAGCAACCAAAATTAACTTTGAAGAATACAAAGCTTTTTTAGAAGACTATACTCCTGAAAAAGTAGCTAAATATTCTAAAGTATCTGTGAAAGACATTAAGTTTCTAGCTGCTATTTATGGTAATCCAAACAAAAAAGTAATGTCACTTTGGTGTATGGGTGTTAACCAGCATACAAGAGGTACTTGGATGAATAACATCATTTATAACATTCATTTATTAACTGGTAAAATCTCGCAACCGGGTAATAGTCCTTTCTCTTTAACAGGGCAACCTTCTGCTTGTGGTACAGCTCGTGAAGTAGGGACATTTACTCATAAATTACCACATGGTGTTGTAATGAACCCTAAGGATCGAGAAATGGCTGCTAGAATTTGGAAAGTTCCTGTAGAAAAAATCCCATCTAAACCTACGTATCATACAACAGAAATGTTTAGAGCCGTAGAAAGAGGTGATATCAAATTTATATGGACACAAGTAGTAAATCCATTAGTATCACTACCAAGAACGAGTAGATTTCGCCCAGCAATGGAACAAGATTCTTGTTTTGTGGTTGTTTCTGATGTATTCCCTACTCCAACAACAGATGTAGCTGATGTTATTTTACCTGCATCTTGGCATATTGAGAAATCTGGATTGTACGGAAATTCTGAAAGAAGAACACAACATTGGGATAAAATGGTTGAAGGTCCAGGAGAAACGACTCCAGATGCGTGGATGACTATTGAAGTAGCTAAACGTATGGGATATGGTGATTTATTTCCGTATTCAGAAGAAAACCATGCAGAAGAAATTTATAATGAATACCGTCAGTTCCATGAAGGAAAAAAACATAATATGGCCCCTTTAGAAGTCTTAAAAAAAGAATCTGGAGCAATGTGGCCTTATGTAGACGGGAAATCTACCAGATGGCGATTTAATGCAGAACATGACCCTGCTTGTAGTAATGGCGAAAAGTTCCATTTTTATGGAAAACCTGATGGAAAAGCGGTGATTTGGCAACGTCCTTATGAACCAGCTCCAGAAGTACCAGATAATGAATATCCTTTTTGGCTAAATACTGGTCGTGTTATTGAGCATTGGCATACAGGTTCTATGACACGTAGAATTCCTGTATTACACCAAGGAATGCCAAATGCATATCTCGAATTTCACCCAGATGATGCGAGAGCGTTAGGTATTAGAAATGGTGAAAAAGTAAAAGTATCATCACGAAGAGGTTCTTGTATTATGCCTGCTTCAATTAACGAAAGAGGTTTACCTACTAAGGGTCAAGTTTTTGCTCCTTTTTTTGATGAAAACATGTTAATTAACGAGGCTACTTTAGATGCTTTTTGCCCTATTTCGAAAGAACCAGATTATAAAAAATGTGCCGTTAAAGTAGAAAAAGCCTAAATTATGAGAAAACGATTAGGTATCATATCACTATTTGTAGTACTGTTTATTGCTTTTATTGTTGTTTGGAATTTTAGTTATTACCAAGGACAAGAAGAGGCTTATATTCCAATAGAAAAGAATAAAGCTACTCCAATTATTCCTTCGGAAGCTGGGGTTTTTAAACGCTCTGAACATGCCTTGGACTATACAAATATGCCCGTAGACTTTGAATACCAAAGAACATTAGAAACATATTATGATAATAGAGCATATCACGGAGCGCCTCCAAGTATTCCGCACCCAGTAAACGAACATCAGAGCTTAGGTGCTAACGATTGTTTAAAATGTCATGAAAATGGTGGTTTTGTAGAGAAATATAAAGCGTATACTCCTGTTACTCCCCATCCAGAATTGGTTAATTGTAGACAATGTCATGTAACTCAAAAATCAAAAACACTATTTAAGGCAGGTAACTTTGCCAAAGTACATGCTCCGAAAGTAGGAAACAATAATGCTTTAATAACGAGTCCGCCTATTATACCCCATCAAACGCAATTACGTGAAAATTGTTTAGCATGTCATGCTGGCCCAAGTGCTCCAAAAGAAATACGAGTGTCACATCCAGAGCGAGTTAATTGCAGACAATGTCATGTACCAAACACTAAAGAACTTACAGCGGTAAAAGCTTTTATACGAGAACAATGATAAATACAAATTATATAAAACAATGTTGGTTTTTAAGTATCGCTTTTTTATTGATAGTTACATCTTGTAAGCATAAAGAAGATGAATATCATAGTGTTACTGATAAGATTGAAGCTAAGAGTAAACATTATAAAGGAACTTCCATTTCTTCAGAAAAATATACAGAAAATTTAAAGTTATTAGAGATAACCGAAAATGGTATTACATTTTCTATTCCTAAGCGAAAAGGAGAAATAAAATCATTTGCTTGTACCGAATGTCATTCTAAACCTTTACAGCAAATGCAACGTAAAGAGTTGAAAAAAGCGCATTGGAATATTAAATTAAACCATGCAGGTGCTAATACAATGAACTGTACAACTTGTCATAATGGAAACAGTATGGACAATCTTAAAAGTATAACAGGTCATAGTATTGACTTTAATAATAGCTATAAACTATGTAGTCAGTGTCACCAAAAACAATATAAAGATTGGACAGGTGGTGCACACGGAAAACGAATTGGTAGTTGGGCTCCTCCAAGAGCCTCTTTAACTTGTGTGAATTGTCATAATCCACATTCACCTGGTTTCGATACCAAATGGCCTGCAAGATTTAATACGCAAATAGCTAAAGAACGAAAATAACCTAACATTTCTTTAATATCAATTCATTTGATGTTGATGATTTTATAGAAAATATAATATATGAGTGGAATTGGAAAATATTTTAGGTTGAATTTAAACAGTACAACCAAACAAGAATCTTCTTCGGGTGGTGGTTGTGGTTGTGGTAGTACTTCTGGTGGATGTGATTCTCATGCTCCAAAAGAAGAGTTAAGTAATGACGCTTTTTTTGAAGCTGCTGTGGATGCTTCAATTGGTGATGAAAGAAATAAAGATGGTTTTGAACAGGTTTTTGAAGTGAAAATGGATCGTAGGTCTGCTTTTAAAAAATTAACTGCGAGTTTATTAATAGGTGCCGGTGCTGTTTCTTCTTGTACAAGTGTAGTTTCTAGTGATGAATCTAAAGAAAAAGCACAAATAGATTGGGAAGAGCAGTTTAAAGGAAACTATAAATTGATGGATGATAAAGAGAAAAACGCAACCGTTGATCGATTAGTCCGTTCATATCAATTAAGAACAGGTAAAAATGTTAGTATGTCTTCTAAAAATGCTGAAGAAGATGTATTATTTGGGTATGCTTTTAATATATCTAAATGTCAAGGATATATGGATTGTGTGAGTGCTTGTGTTGAAGAAAACAATCAAGATAGAAATTCACAAATGGAATACATTCGTATTCATGAGATGAAAGACGGAAAGGGTTTCAATTTTAATGAAGCAGATGATAATTATTATCATGAAGTTCCTGCCGAAGGTCATTTTTACATGGGAACTCAATGTTTTCATTGCGATAATCCACCGTGTGTAGAAGTATGTCCTGTACAAGCTACATGGAGAGAAGAAGATGGTATCGTTGTAGTAGATTACGATTGGTGTGTAGGATGTAGATATTGTATGGCTGCTTGCCCTTACGATGGCCGTAGATTTAACTGGAGTAAACCAGAAGTTCCGGAAGAAGAAGTAAATAAAAATCAGCATTATCTAGGAAATCGAATGCGTAAAAAGGGTGTAATGGAAAAATGTACTTTTTGTGTACAGCGTTCTAGAGCTGGTAAAAATCCTGCATGTGTAGAAGCCTGTCCTACAGGAGCCCGTATTTTCGGAAATTTACTAGACCCTGAGAGTACCATTCGTTGGGTATTAGAAAATAAAAAAGTATTCAGATTAAAAGAAGATTTAGGTACAGAGCCAAAGTTCTGGTACTTTATGGATTAATGCGTTAGGGATTGTAGTGAAAATCCTTTTTAAAATAATAAAAAAACCGTCATTACAAGGAGGTACGACTTGGTAATCTCAATAAGATAAAAAGAGTACCACAGTTAATAAAGACTTCCTTCGGTATGACACATTTAAAAAAGATTGCAACGAAAAGCCCGCCCCTTGTGGTAACGCCCAAAACAGATAACGTAGAGTTAATAAAAGTTTACATGAGACGATTAAAAGTTTTTACCAGTTTAATTAAAGACAGTTTTGATATTATAACGCATGGGTCTAAAAAGTATCATTTATGGATGGCTTTTTTAACCATAATAATGTTAGTTGGAATGTATTGTTATTCTATTCAACTAGAATACGGATTAAGTGTTACAGGAATGACAGATCGTGTAAGTTGGGGTTTATACATCTCTAATTTCACTTTTTTAGTAGGTGTTGCAGCAGCAGCAGTAATGTTAGTTATGCCAACCTACGTTTTGAAAGATGTTGATTTTAAACAAGCAGTGCTTATCGGTGAAGGCTTAGCAGTTGCTGCTCTTATAATGTGTTTAGCATTTGTAGTTGCCGACATGGGAGGCCCTTCTGTTTTATGGCATATGATGCCTATTATTGGAGTTTTTAATTTTCCAAACTCGATGTTAACATGGGATGTTATTGCTTTAAATGGTTATTTATTTATTAACATAAGTATCCCATTTTATATATTATTTAGACATTATCAGGGAAAAGAATCTAAAAAGAGCGTGTATTTACCTGGGGCTATAATTTCAGTTTTTTGGGCAGTAGGAATTCACTTAGTAACCGCCTTTTTATATCAAGGTTTACAAGCTAAACCTTTTTGGAATACGGCATTGTTAGGACCTCGTTTTTTAGCTTCTGCTTTTGCTGCTGGTCCTGCATTAATTATTTTAGTATTGGCTATTATTAGAACACATACCGAATTTAAAATAGAAAATAAAACGATAAAAAAACTAGCTTTAGTTGTTACCGTTGCCGCCCAAATTAATTTAATAATGTTAGTTTCCGAATTGTTTAAAGAGTTTTACGCACCAACTCACCATAGTGAAAGTGCGTACTATTTATTCTTTGGTTTAGACGGAAAAACAGCGTTGTTACCTTGGATTTGGACAGCAATTTCTTTGAATGTGTTAGCAACCGTTATTTTAACTTTTCATAAACTTCGAAACAATTTTAAAGTATTATTCTTTGCTTGTACTATTTTATTTATAGCAATTTGGATAGAAAAAGGTTTCGGTTTAATTGTTCCTGGATTTATACCTGGTCCTTACGGTAAAATAGCAGAATACACTCCTACAGGAATAGAAATCGGCGTTACTTTAGGTATCTGGGCAATGGGAGCTCTTATTTTTACAGTATTGGCTAGAACAGCAATTGAAATTGAGATTGGTAAATTGAGGTATAAAAAATAAGATTTTCTGCTTTATAACATATCTTTAAATTAATTTTAGCCTTATTTATTATTTGCATTCATAAATAAGGCTAAAATTAATAATCTCTTTTAAAAGTATCTAACAAAAAAACTAATTTACTTGTTCCTTCTAAATTTTCACCAATTTATCCCTTTGTAAAAAACCATGTAATAACCAAAAATCACTTACAGCATCTTCTTTTTACTAATTAAATTTGGGATAAATTTTTACCGCCCCAATCATAATTTTGTACTTTTCGTTCTATTAAAAAAATATTCTTAAAAGTTTGATCTAGAGTAATCATAACATTATTTTTTTTAACAGTTAATTATTTCGTTAATCGAATACACCCTTCTTAATAATACTCTTTCTTCTTTTTTATTAAGTAAATCTTTTTCTGATATGTTTAATATTTTATTTATAAAACGAATATTTAACATACTCGTTGGCTTTGTGTATATAATTAAACCAATATCATTTATTGTTGATAAAAAACGTACACCAGCCTTTATTGCTAACATTGCTTTTTCCTCTTTTCTTAAAGTTAAAATTGAAATGTCTTTTTTTGAATACTTTTTCAATTCACATAAATGCTCAATTATTTCTTGATGATTACCGTTATTAATTAATAATATCTTTATTCCTTGATTAATAAATGATTTTAAAAAAGAGGTTTTTGAAATATTAATATCACTCTTATTAAAAATTATAATTATTCCTTTTTTCATATTTATGCTTGTGATAAAGATTGATTCAATTTTATTGATGTCTTTGTATCTGATTTTTTTTTGTTACTTTTTGTTTTATTATAAAACCATGCTATTTGACCTAATTGGCCTATAATTTTCACTGAATCTTTCATCGATAATTTAGAGCCATCGGCATGAATCCATCTTTTTAATGGTTGTTCGCATAATATTTCTTTTGCTCTCTTTAATCCAAAATGAAGTGTTATTCTTCTAAAAACTTCAACATCAAAAATCCATTGTGTTATAAATTTCTTTCCAAATGAGATTTCAATAACATCTTTCTTAAAAATTTTAGCTCCACACTGTGTATCATTAAAATCCATTGAAAGAATTTTTCTAATAACAAAATTTATTGTTAAACTTATTATCTTTCTTGCAGACTCTTTGGTTATGTTTGCTCCCATTCTACTCATTCTAGAGCCACTTACTATTTTATATTCAGAATTTTCTATGGTTGATACTAAATCATCGAAGTCTGTTAAATCTGTAGATAAATCTGCATCTAAAAAACCGATATAATCTAAATCTTCTTGCTTAACCATATATAACATCCCTTGTCTTACAGCTTCAGCCTTTCCTCCATTCTTTTCACAGTTATATACTGTTATAAAATCTTCTCTTCCTTTCCTTAGGTCATTTAATACTTCTAATGTTTTGTCTTTACTTCCGTCGTTTACAAAGCATAAATGATACCCTGAGTTTTTATCAATAAAATTTGTAAACTCTTTACTTAACAATCTTTTCTCTTCGTTATAACAGGGTATTACCACACCAACACATCTTTGTTGTATAATTACACCATTGTAATTTATTGATTTATTTATTGCTTCTGGAGCTCCTATTAACCTTTTTACCCTAGCACAAACTTCAACTAAACTTAGTGGCTTTTTCATATAATCATTAATCCCTAAATCAAACCCTTCTGTTATCATATCATCATGGGTATTCCCAGATAAAATCATAATTGGCGTAGAAGAATTTTTAGTTTCTCTAATATGTTTTACAACTTCCATTCCTGAAACAATGGGCATATTAAGATCTACAATTACTATATCTGGTTTAAAAGAATCATACAATTCTATTCCTTTTATAGCATTTGTTTCTGTTAGTACTTCATATCCTAATTCTTTTAATCTACTCTCTAAAGGAATTAGAACTAATTTTTGATCATCGATAGCTAGTATTTTCATAATTGATAACTTTAATACTTAATTACAACTTAAAAGTAAGCTTGTAGTCTACTAAAAAAGGTGAGGCACACTCTAAAAGCGTTTTTGTTTAGACGAATGGAAGTTTACTTCAGTCTAATAAAACTTCAAGCATCATTTAAAATATTTATATTTACATTATTGCTAAAGAGGCTATCGTTTTATGAAAAAAACTTCCAATAAATATTTAATTACGGCGATACTTTTAGGTATTGCTTTTCATGGAAGCGCAATTTTTTTCACACTAGAAACTACCTATGATGCTTTAATACATTTGTTTTTTGCAGATCATTATGCTACTAGTTGGTTTGAGCCTTGGAATTATAAATGGTATACTGGCTTTACGGTAATGAGCTATCCGCCTTTAGTACATCAATCTATCGCTGCGTTGTCTTTAATTGGCGGGTTAAAATTTGGTCTATTTACTATAGGTATTATTAGTGTAATCCTATTTATAACGGGCGTATATCGTTTTTCTTTATTGATAACCTCAAATAGAACTGTTGCTGGTTACGCAGCTATCTTAGCTGTTTTTTCTTCTTCTTTTGTAGAAACACTTCATATTTTTGGGCAACTACCTAGTATTATAGGAATAGCTGTTTTAATGCATGCTTTACCTGAAATTTACTTATGGCTTAAAACAGGTAAACGGCGATACTTATTTACATCACTTTCTTTAATTGCTGTTACTGTTACATCACATCATGTTACCCCTATTTTTGGAATGGTATTCTTTATTTTACCTTTAATTGGAATGGTAATTATGGATGTTTCTCGTGAACAAGTAAACTCTTTTAAAGAAGTTACGTTTAAATTATTTATTAAAAATTTCAGGATTGGTTTTAAACGAAATATTAGCTTTGTTTTACTTTCTTTAATGCTAATTGTTGGCTGCCTTTTACCTTATTGGATCAATTCTAAAAAAAACCCAATCACACAAGTTCCTATTCCGCATGGTTCTAGAGATAATTTTTTAGAAATAACTTCTTCTGGTTTGGTTTTCTTTATTATCCCTTGGGGAATTTTACTATTCCTTTTACCATACTTATTTTACAGGTTTTTCAGTAAACGCTATTTATTTTTCGGAATCTGTTTTACCATGTTAGTTGTTTTAGGAACTGGAGGAACAACGCCTATTCCGAAGATGATTTTAGGAGAAAATGCCTTTAATATTCTAACCTTAGATAGATTTACTCTTTGGGCATCTATTATGGCGTTACCTTTGTTTGGCGAATTTGTATATCGTTTTGTAGAAGGTGATTTGAAACAATTAATTCAACAAAAATTTGGAGTAGTATATCATCGTATTATAGGAGGAATCTTAGCTAGTTTGCTTTTATTCATGACTATTTTCACTATGAGTTTAGGGTATTTTAGACCTAATCAACCACAGAAAATAAAAATGCTTCCTATTGTTAACTTCTTAAATCAAGACGACCATGATCAATGGCGTTTCTTAACCTTAGGGTTTGGTGATCAGATGGCTTGGTTAAGTACTTTAACAGATGGATTATCTGTAGATGGAAACTATCATTCTGCAAGGCGATTACCAGAACTCACTACTCGACCTATTGAACGTTTAGAAAATTCAAAATTTAAAGGTGTTGCAGGTATTGGTTCTTTACAGCAATTTTTAACAACTCCTGCTAAATATAATTTAAAATACATATTTTCTAATGATAAATTTTACGACCCAATCCTATACTTCTGTGGCTGGCAACGCCTACGACAATTAGAAAACGGAATTATGGTTTGGGAGCGTTTAAACATACCTCCTCTCTCTTCTATTTTACAAAAAGAAGACGTAAGTAAATGGCAAAAAATTCTTTGGGGGCTAATGCCTTTTATAACCGTACTTATTGCTTTTGTTTTAAACATACAAATGTTGTGGGTAAATGCTTTAAAATTTAGATTTAAGAAAGCTCCTGAGTTTTTAAAATTCCAAAACAACTATACAAAATTCTCTAAAGGTCTTTTAAAAACAACTCATATTTGGGTCATTGTTTTAGCAATTATTTTAGGCTACGGTTTTTACGAATATTACGTAAAAAATGATTCCCATAGAAGTCCTGAAAATGCAATTATGGCGTATTATGATGCTTTAGATTTTAAAGAATTCGAAAAAGCTTATAATTTAATAGATCCGAATAGCGAAGTAACTATTGCACAGTTTATGTTAGAAACTTCTGTTACCGATGGTTTATTAAGTAGCTATTCAAAACTAGACGCTATTGCTACCACAATACTTCATAAAACAGATAGTTCTGCAACTTTAAAAGTTACTACTGATTGGATTACACCTCTTGAAAAAATTAATAAAAACGAATACAAGTATCTCATAAAAGAGAAAGGTAAATGGTATATACAACCATTAGAATTAAACAACGATTTACCTCCTGATCAATTGTATGCCAATAATACTACCAGTTATTTTAACCAAGGTAGAAGACGTATTACTACAGAACAAACATTGCATGAAGATGTATTAAAGCAACCTGTTTTAGAAGTACTATCTGCTAAACTCGTTAAATTTAAACAACATTATGCTATTATTGGCGAAATACAAAATATAGACAATGTTCCTGCTGATGTTGTTTTAAAAGGGACCTTGTATAACGATGCTAATAAACAACTAGCAACCTATGATGCGAAATACCATGTTAAACATAAATTAATGCCGAAAGAAACAAGTTCTTTTAAAATTAATTTTGAAGGTATTGCCTGGTCTAACACCAAAGATTCTATTCCAAAAACATTTAACCCTGATGAATTTACACCGGTTGCTTTTGAAGAACAACCTACCAAATTTAACTTACATATTGCAGGAAATGTTTCTGGGTCTGACTTATATAAAAACATTGTTTTAAGTGATATTGAAATACAAGAAAAAAGTATTAATGGAACTATTTTTAACAGTGGTTTACAAGAAATAACAGTACCGCAACTTTTGGTTAGTTATTACAATGAAAATAAAGACTTGCTTTGGGTTGACCATTTATTTGTTAAAGAAGGAGTTCGTCAACAACGTAAACACCCTTTCAAATATAATATATTAGCTTGTGATTCTATAAAAATTATTTATACAGATATGAAAAATGTTTTTGTAAATGGTTTACCTAATGAAACAATAGCGAACAAAATAATAGGGAAAAGAATAAAAAAGCACACTTCTAAAGAGCTACAAATAATACAACACTCATATTTTAAGTACATAAATATTGAAATGAACACTTATATTGGTAATCCAAATTAATGAACATTAAACATACATACCTTTTTTTTCTAGGATTGATACTTTTATCATCCTTTTCAATGCTACAAGAAACAGAAATACCTTCTGAAATAAAACTAATTACTACCACTACTAATTTTGAAGCAGGAAATACTATTATCCTAAAATTTTCAACATCAGAAACTGTTAAACCTTTTTTGTATTGTACTAATAGTTATGGCACTGTACTTATTGAACCTACTTTAAAAAACAGCTTTCTTTGGTATCAAGTTCCTAATACTATAAGTAACAAAAGAGGGGTTATATATTGGGAATTAAACGGAACCTCACTAACAGGAAAACTAACCGTTAAACCTATACAGAAAGTAGCGACTATGGAGACTTATGTTGGACCACCAAGTATTGAAGCTGGCGGAAAAGATTATAGTATGCTTATTATTATACCTACTGACTCTTTAGATAATCCTTTAGCTGAAAAAACTTTAGTTACTACTAAATACCAGTTTTTAAATCAGCAAAAAGAAAAACCTATTCATATTAAAAACTTAATTACATATAAAAATTTATATTCTCCATTAAAAAGTGGACGTATATTAGTCTCTTCTGAATGTTTAGATGAAAACTCTAAAGAGTTTACCGTAATTGTATATCCTGCTAATCCTAGTGATTTTAAAATTACTGCAGAAAGACATCACTTGTATGCTGACGGAAATCAAATCACTACTTTTTATTCTTCTATTATAAAAGACGCCTATAATAATATTGTAAGTGACGGTACCTTTGTTAATTTTTTTATCAGAAATAAAAAAGGAAACATTTTAAAAACATCTGGAACTACCATTAAAGGTATTGCTACGTCTAAAATGATTCATCCTGATTATAAAACAACTTGGAGTGTAAAAGCTTATGTAGAAGGTATGGCGGAAAGTAATACTATTGTCATTGACTACAAACAAGTTTTAAAAGATTTTGAAGTTGATTTCTCTAAAAATAATAGACTCATCACAATAGGACCATTAAAAAGTTTCATGAAACAAATCATACCTGATGGACTGGAAGTTCGTTTGTTTGTTTATAAAAATAATGTACTATTAAATTCTGAAATAAAAACTTCTTATAACGGGTTTGTTGATTTTAAGTTGAATACTGCTGCTTACAAAAAAGACACCTATACTATAAAAATTATCATCGCTGGCTTAGAAAAAGAGTTTAAAACAAAAACACTATGGTAGGTCTTAATAGAAATATAATTCGTTCCATTTTAATAGCTTCATATATTATGATTATAGCTACCATTATAGCTGGTATTAGCGCATTATTTAGTTACTTAAATACAGGTGCTGATAGAAGCACGATGCTACATACCGAAATTGCAAAAGAAATATTATATACTCCCAATATTAAATGGACTCCTTTACTAAATGAAGGCAGGCTAATGGACGTAGAGAATTTAAAAAATTTAGAGCGTGATTATTTAAATGCTTGGTATGTAAAACATATTGCTAATAAAACAAATACAACAATTGGTATTGAAGATTATTATACAGATCATGCACGCCAAAATTTATATGAAATTATAGCTATTAATAAAAAACAACAAACTACTATTGATGCTACTACTTTAGAACATCAACCTACCTTAGATTTTTTTAGTGAAGATGGCCAATTAGCTGTAATAACAGATACTAATATTGAATACAAACGTATTTTAAAAGATAATAAACTTATTACTGAAACTACTGAACAAGCTACTTACAAAATTGTATTTCTATTAGAAGATGGTTTTTGGCGTATTCGACATTTAGTAAAAGAAAATAGTAAAAGACACATCGTTAATAAAAAATCCATTGCTACCGATAGTTTACACATAAAAGGGATAAATTATTACCCTAAAGATACTCCTTGGGATATGTTTGGTAACTCTTTTAATAAAGATATCATTAGCAATGATTTTAAAATAATTAAAGAAGCAGGTTTAAACGCTGTACGTATTTTTATACAATATGAAGATTTTGGAAAAGCAACAGTTAAAAACGATAAACTAATAAAACTACAACAAACATTAGATGCTGCGACTACAAATAATTTAAAAGTAGTATTAACTCTCTTTGACTTTTATGGTAATTATTCGGTATTAGATTGGACTCTAAATCAACAACATGCTACTACTATAATTACTGCAGTAAAAGGCCATGATGCTTTACTTGCATGGGATATTAAAAACGAGCCTAATTTAGATTTTAAAACGAGAGGTAAAAAAATAGTTATAGCTTGGTTAGATAATATGATAACCTTGGTAAAATCGATAGACTCTAAACATCCCGTTACTATTGGTTGGTCAAATACTGAGAGTGCTTCAATATTAAAAGATAAGGTTGATTTTATTTCTTTTCATTATTACGAAGACCTTTTTAACTTATCAACTTCTGTAGAAAAATTAAGAAAAGAAATACCTAATAAACCTTTAGTAATGCAAGAGTTTGGTATTTCTTCTTATAGTGGTTTTTGGAAACCTTTTGGCAGCTCTAAAGAAGATCAAGCTAATTACCACAAAAAAGCCCAAGAATTAATTGAAGCGAATAACTTACAATTTATGTCTTGGACTTTATATGATTTTGGAAAGGTTCCTAAGAGTGTCGTTGGGAGTCTTCCTTGGAGAAAAAATCCTCAAAAAAAATTCGGTTTTATTACTAAAGATGGAAAGAAAAAACCTTCATTTAAATTTATTACCAACTCTAAGTAAGTGATACATCTGTTTGAATGCTCTTTACCAATTTATTATTCATTATTTTTTCAAATTCATTGATATATATATCCGTAATTTTTTTCATAGGATATGCTGTTGCTGCTTTATAATTAGTATCTTCTAAGTGTTTTCTATAAATATTGTTTGTTACTATTTCTTCAATAGCATTTGCTAAACTAGTTACATTGTTAGGTTCAAAATATTCTCCTTTGTAACCTTCATCTTCAATTAAAGTTCTTAAATCACCTAAATTTGGCATAACAACAGCCTTCGCATAACTTCCTGCTTGATGTAAAACACCCGAGCTACCTGTGGTTGATGTATATGGAAAAACAACTACTGCACTCTCATTAAAAATTGTTGCTACATCTTTTTCTTCAACGTAACCGGTAAAACTTAATTGAGGTACATGCTTATATGTTTTTGCAACCTTAGCTAAATACCCTGGTACATTTGGGTTATCGGTTCCTGCAATTACAATTTCTAAATCTAAACCTGTTTTCTCTCTAATCAGTTCAACAGCTTCTATCATACTTTCTACTTTTTTGTAAGTACCAAACTTACCGAAAGTCATAATTTTCATTGGTCCTTGTGGTAAATCTCCTGTAGGTTTAGCTGGTGTTTCAAATGTTCCGTGTGGAATCATCCTTACATTATTTACTTTATACTTATCTTCTAAAGTTGTAACATATTTGTGCATTGTTACAGCAACTACATCTGCTTTTAAAATTAACTTAGTTAACGTAGTTCCTATAAAATTATATACTTTTTGAGCTATTTTATTTGATGTAAAACCTGCGCTTTTTAAATCTACTTGTTCTAAAATATTATGTAATAATACAATCGTTGGTATTCTTTTAATTTTACAAACTAAAGGCAAAATTAACCCCAAGGCCGCGGCTATTTTTTTATCTCCAAATTTCATGAATTGTAAATTAAACAATACAGCATCTGGTTTTGTTTGATTTACTGCTTGGGTAACTGATACTATATTTTTATAACTATTAAACTTCCAACATTCTTTAACCCTTATTTTACAACCTTGCTCGGTAAATTCAACATCTTTTTTTCCAGTTGTAGCATCTGTTAACAATATTAATTCAGTAATTTTTTCTTGTTGTCTAAAATGCTTTACTAAGTGATATGCGTATTCATTTAGTGTTACTTTACTTGGCGGGTATGCTGTTACGATTGCTAATTTCATCACTATTATTTTTTAATTATAATATAAATTTCGAAAAAAAAATATGTCAAGATTAATTATATAGTTGAAATGCAATTACCTATAGTTAAAAGGAAAAAAAGTTTAGATATTCTTTTTACTAGGTCCTTCTCTATCTATAAGAAAAAAGAAACTTAACTGTACAAATAATAATAAAATCATTGCAAAAATTTGCATGTGTACAACTTGTTCTAAAGTTTCATGAAATAAAATAATCAATACTATTTGTAGCATTCCAAATACACCTGAAATAACAACAGGAATATATTTATCTAAAGAAAGGTAGTAATATGCAAAAATATTTGAGATTGCAAAGATACCTGTAGCGAGTGCGTATTTCCATAATAAAGGAGCTATTTCAAAATAATCGCTACCAAATAAAATAGTTATAATTTGTTCTGGAAAAATAGAACACCCTATTATAATTGAAACTGCGATAACAGCAATATAACCAACATATTTTAATAAAATTGGTAACGTTGGTTTCCCTTCTTTTTTTAAATTAACAACCGTTGGTAATAACAACATTACAAACATCCAAGCTATAAAATAAACGACTCTACCTATTAATGCTAAAGAAGCATATAAACCAGCTTCATAAGACTCGAAATAATGCTTTACTAATAAAATATCACTATTGTTTATAATAATCTGTGTTAACTCATAAAATGCCGTAATTATAAAAAAACTACGAACCATTTTCTTACGAGTGCTATCTAACGAAATAGTATTTGAAAAAGATATACTCTTAAATTTAAAAGGAATTAAACCAAAAATAAAAGATCCTAAAATTCCGACAGCTATTAATATAGAAGATTCAATTTTAAAGAAATATAATAATCCGAATGTGATTAATAAGCGACTTACCATCTCTAACTGATAAGTAATTGATAAAGCTGTTAATTGTTTTTTTCCTTGAAAAACACCTCTATTTACACTCATTAAAAAATAAAGAGGAACACCTATACCAAATACAACAAACATACTAGAAGAGGTTGTTCTAAAAAATTCTTGTAGTTCTTCAGAATAAATAATAATTATTAACCCTAAAAATATGCTTGTGATAAAAGCCTTTTTGTAAACTTTTGATATAAAATTTTTAAAAACTAAGCCTTCAAAAATTACAGAAAATTTGGCGGTAACCAATTGAAAAGTCATTGCTATAAATGAAAGTACTAATAAAAAAGTTATCATAATAGCAGCATCTGCGAACTTATCTGGTCCTAAAATTCTACCTAATAATAAATTATATAAATAATTACCACCATTTACAAGCAAAACACTTATCATAAATAATTGTTCTGACGAAATTTTATGTTTTGCTTGTTTTAAAATTGCTATCATCTTCTTATCCTTTTAAGCTATTACGCTACATTCCTTTGATTAAAATCATCATAAATTTCTTTACAACCATAACCTGTAACTGAAAATAATTTATCGTTTCTTAAAGCAATTGCTGTCAATGTACTAATTGCTTTTAAGCCATCTCTACTTATTTCATTTACATTATCAATATTTACAGTTACACTTTTATGTTGTTCTAAATTATGTTCAAAATAGATTATAAAGAATCTAGATGTTGTACTATTTAATTTACCGTTTAAATAAAATTTTCCTTTTTTCTGAGAGATTTGTAAAGCCATAATTTTATGTATTAATGATTAATAATGATACAAATATCTCGTTATAAGCACTAAAAAAGTCCGTTTTATCGATGAAAAGCAATTTTCTTTAGTCCAATGATGAATGCTATTCCGTAACTTGCAAATAACAAAAAAAGCTATATGAAAATTAAAAACGTTATCCTTTTACTACTCTTTCTTACGACTACTTTTATGTATTCTCAGAATATGAAAGAAGGTTTTACTTTTTTAGAAACAGGAAAATATCAACAAGCAGAAACCTTTTTTAAAACAACTTTAAAATCATACCCAACTAATAAAACAGCACGTCTTTGCTATGGAAGGGCTGTTGGCTTAAACGGAGATGCTAATAAAGCTGTAAAATTATTTACAGCTCTTTTAAAAGATTTTCCTACCGATTTTGAAGTAAAATTAAATTATGCTGAATCTTTACTTTGGAATAAAAAATATGCAAAAGCTGAAAAATATTATAAAAACTTACTGAAAGAAAATGATAAAAGTTTCCCTACTCTTTTAGGATATGCAAATACACTATCTAATTTAAAAAAGTATGATCAAGCAATTGATTATGTTAATAAAGCCTTGGTCGTTATACCTAAAAACCCAAATGCTTTAATTTCTAAAAAATATATGCGTTTAGGCTTAGCTAATAATAAAGTTAATAATCAAAACTTCGTTGAGGCCGAGAAAATTTTAAAAGAAAATTTTATTGATTTTAAAAATGACAAAGAAACTTTACTCAATTTAGCGAACCTATACTTAATATCAAACCAAATAGCTAAAGCTAAAAAAACCTATAAAATTATTGGAGAAAACCCTGAAAACAAATTAACCTCTTTAAACGGAATTTCTTTAGCACATCACCTAGATAGTGATAATAAAGAAGCCTTAATTGTTAGTAAAAAAGCAATCTCTTTTTTAAATGAAACAACACCTAATAATATTAGAGATAGAACAAGAGAACGCTTTATACAGGCTTTAATTTGGAACAAGAAGTATTCTTTAGCAAAAAAAGAAATCGATTCTTTAACATCAAACAATAAAACTCCTGAAAACTGGATATTATCATTAAGAGCTACTTTAAATATTTACAAAAGTGACTTTAAAAAGAGTATTGATGATTATAATTTAATCTTAAAAAAAGATAGCGCTTCTTTTGATGGTAATTTAGGTAAAGCCAATGCTTTAAAAGCTGCTGGTTATTTTGACAATGCTTATAAAAGCGCTAAAAACACATTAATCTTTTATAAAAAACAAAAAGATGCTACTAATTTCATTAAAAAATTAGACAGAACTTTTACTCCTTTTGTTGAAACGAAAGCTTCTTACTCTTTTGATAACGGTAAAAATGAAGCCTATTCATTCTCAGCAAACTCAGAATTTTCGTTTACTACAAAACTTAAACTACTAGGAAGTTATAATTATAGAACAACAGCTAACTCTGTTAATAACGTAAAAGCGAATTCTAATAATTTTTTAATTGGAATATCGTATCAATTATTAAATAACTTAACTTTTAAAGGTAGTTTAGGTATTACCGCTTCAGATACTGAAACAAAAAATTATAAGCAATTACTAGCAGATTTATCTTTAAATATAAAACCTTTTAAACTTCAGAATTTAGAATTAGGTTATAAGAGAGAAATTCAAAGTTTTAATGCAGACTTGTTAGATAGAGAAATTGTTCAGAACAATTTTTTAATAAACTATAGTTTAAATACAAATTTTAATTTAGGTTGGTATACACAATATTATTATACCTCTCAGAATGATGATAATACACGAAACCTTCTTTTTACTTCTTTGTATTATAATATATTAGAAAAGCCTTCTTTAAAAGCAGGTTTTAATTACCAAAACATATCTTTTAAAAATCAAGTTCCTTTAATTTATTTTAGTCCTAGTAGATTTAATGCTGCAGAAGTTTTCGTTAATATTATAAAAGATGAAGCTATTGCTAAAAATAAAGAATGGTTTTATGAATTAACTGCTGCAACTGGTTATCAATTTATTGAAGATGATAAAAAACAGAGTACTTATAGAATACAAGGAAAATTAGGATATAAATTCTCTGAGCGTAGTTTGTTAAACATTTATGGTACACAAAGTAATATCGCTTCTGCAACCGCAGCAGGTTTTACCTTTACAGAAATTGGCTTGCGTTTTAAATGGTA
>CBDTZS010000022.1:0-33906 GCA_965364955.1 uncultured Tenacibaculum sp.
GCCTATTCTGAGTATGCCTTAGAAAGTTATAATTATGGTGTGGTAGATTATTTATTGAAACCGATAAAGATTGAACGCTTTTTGAAGGCAATAAATAAAGTTTCTACTACAATAGTAACGCAACCTAAAGTTAATAATGAAAGTAAAGAATTTCAAATAAAACATGATGGAATGCCCGTTAATATTTCATTTGCATCAATTCTGTATATTCAGAGTTTTGGAAATTATTTAAAAATATTTACAGATGCAAGAATGTACCTAATTTCCGAAACGCTTATTAATATCACTACCTTATTATCTGAGAAATTTCAACGTACCCATAAATCATATATTGCCAATTTGGATAGAGTTTCAAAAGCAACTAAAACACATGTACTCATTGAAAATATAAAAGTTCCAGTGAGTGCCATGTATAAGGTGAATGTTTCTAAAAAATTAGAAGTATTGGCGAATTTGTAAAATAGGTACTATCTGTTTCATATAGATATACTCACTCTTTATTCCCTTGAAATTTGGTATGTGTATCTCGTACCCCGATGTCGCTCACCTCTCTATTTACCTAAAATCTATTCCAATCTCCATCAATACTATTGTTTAGGCCTGAGTGATTCAATAACCTGTGCGTCTACCCAAAAGATATCTACATCATCGTATTTGTCTGATTCCTTTTTCTTTCCCATATTTCTATTGAAAAACAAATATTTTCCGTCTGGTGTAACGCTTGCACCAAACTCAGAAGTGATTGTGTTTATTTTGTTACCTAAATTTATTGAGTCCCCCCAAGAACCATCTAATTGTTTAAAACTAATATAAATATCAGCATTACCATAACCAATATCCCTTCTACTATCCCACAACATATAAGACTCATCGGGCGCAATAAATGGATGAGCATTTGATTTTCCTGCATTGATCTCTTTACCAAATGACTTAGGTTCTTCATGTTTTCCATCTATCAATCTAGAATATCGAAGAATACCTTTTTCTTTAGGATTTGCTTCATCAAAAACGTAGGTATCTTTTGCAGAACTCGTAAGACGCATGATGCGAATATTATTAAACGGAATCCCCAGTTTTTTCATTTCTGACCAGCCAGTTCCGGTACGTTCCTTATATCTTCTACCCAAGTGCATGGTCTTTCCGTTGGGTGAAATAAAGGGTTGGCCTATTCTTGGGGATAAAACAGACTCAACCCATTGTTCATTTTTATGCTCAATTAACACAAACTCCATTTTTTTTTGTGCTACATCTACTCCAACTTCTCTGATGAAATAAAATTCTTTTAGATCGGGAGAAAAAACACCATCAATTTGCCAATCTTCGGTTGTAACAATCCCAGTAGCAAAAGGTTCAGGTATTAATCCGGGTGTTTTTTGTCCGAGATAAGGGCTTTCTAAACCAGGGAAATCAGCTTCATTTGCATTCTGTGCTGCAGTGAGTGAATTACGACCTTCTGGTTTCTGTTTTTTAGTGTCACAGGCATTTAAAAATAGTGTAAATACAAGTATTACAAATACGAAATGGTGATTTTTCAAGGTATAAATTTTGATAATGTTTGGTCACGTTTAGTATAAGAATAGTAGCGGATTTTTACGCACAACTTTTTCTTTTAAAACCGACCTTATTTAAATAACTTACTTCGTTTTAGTGATTAAATCGCTATTTTTTTTCTTCCATAACCACTCGGAATCCAAAATATTCATACAACTCACCAGTAAATCTATTTCCGTAGCGAAAAGCAACACTACTAAATTTGGCATTAAGATTCCATCCACCACCACGTACTATTCTTTTATCGCCTTTTGCAGCACCTTTAGGATTCTCTTTAGGGCTGTTTGCATAATAATCGTCTCCATATTTATCCATACACCATTCAAAAGCATTACCACTCATATCGTAAAGACCTAATTCATTGGCCTTTTTAACTGCTACATCATTTGTTTTATTTTTAGAATTACCATCATGCCAACTCACATCGGTTAAGTTATTTGAGCCACTGTATTTGTAACCTTTAGATTTATTACCACCTCGTGCTGCATATTCCCATTCTGCTTCATAAGGGAGACGTACTTTTTGTTTTAATTTACCAGAAAGCCAATCTGCATAATCCATAACATCACGCCAGCTTACATTTACCATTGGGTGATTTTCTTGCCATCCCCAACTAGGTTCTTTGGGCATGCCTACTCCTGTTTCATTACAATAAAAACGATATTGGGCAACAGTAACCTCCGTTTGACTTATATTAAAACTCTTTAGAGTAGCTTCATGGGTGGGACGTTGATCTTTATTTCCTAAGCCCCATTCGTCTCCCATAGTAAAAGTTCCGCCTGCTACATGCATGAATTTTGGTAGGTTTTGCCCAAAGCTACTATTTGTTATTATAAGCAGCACTAAAATCAATAATCGTGTTGTATTTTTCATTGTTTTTCGTTTTATTATTTTGAGTTAAGACTAGAAAAGAATTAGCAAATAGATAGATTAATTTGCTATCCTCATGCAAATGTATTTTAAAGGATACCTTAAAGGTTGTAAAATAGATGAGCAGTATTTTCTATTGGCTACATACCAATTATTAACGGAGAATATCATAAATCCTTTAAAAGTTTGATTTGGGCAATAGATTATTAAGATTCGTCTTTTTAAAACCTGTAGATTGTTTATATTTTATATATTTATCGGCAATGGGTAAAAAAAATAACTTAATCGATTGGATCATTCAGAATAGATTCATTTCACACCTTCTATTTTGGCTTTTAGTATTTATAAGTTTGCCTCTATTGGCTGCTTTAAATTCTGGAAGCATTGAAAAAACTTTTTTCAGTTCATTAGCATTTTTACCAGCCCAATTATTAGCTAGTTATTTTTTAGTCTACTATCAGGTACCAAGACTTTTGTTTAAAAAGAAATATCTCAAGTTTGGAATTTCTTTTATTCTCTCTGTTTATATGTTTTTAGTGATTTCAAAACTTTCGAACATGTATTTGGCCGAGCATTTTATGCCTAATCACTTTAAAGAGAAAACCTTAATAGAAATAGTAGCAGACCCATTTCATTTAGCTGTGGTATATTTCCCTTCGGTCTATGTCTTTGTTTTTTTAATGCTTATGATTAAGGCATTTAAAGACCGTTTTGAAGAACGTCATCAACTGGAAGTTTTACAAAAAGAAAAAGCAACTACGGAACTTAAATTTTTAAAAGCGCAAACAAATCCTCATTTCTTATTTAATACCTTAAATAACCTGTATGCGTTAACATTAGATCAATCTGAAAAAGCACCAGATGTTGTTTTAAAACTATCAGATATGTTAGATTATATGCTTTATCAGTGTAAAGATGCTGAAGTTCCCTTAAAAAAAGAGATTGCATTTATACAAGATTACATAGATTTAGAATCACTACGTTATGGTAAAAAGTTAACATTGAACTTCACCCACCAACTTCATAGTCCTAATGTAATGATAGCGCCTTTGATTTTAATCTCATTTATCGAAAATGCCTTTAAACACGGTGCTAGTAATAATCTTAATAACTCAATAATAGAAATAGATTTAACAACAAACCAAGAGCAACTTCGTTTTAAAGTATATAATACGATACCTACAAATAGTTCACAGATTAAGAAAAACGAGTCACATTATGGTATTGGGCTTTCCAATGCAAAAAGACAGTTAGAGCTTAACTATAAACATAATTATGAATTGGAAAGCACCAAAACGGAGACAAATTTTCAGATGATATTAAACATTAATTTAAAGTAATATGGGGATAAGGTGTGTTGTTGTAGATGATGAACCATTAGCAATTAGAGTGCTTGAAAAACACATAATGAATGTGCCAGACCTTGAACTTGTGGCAACATTTGATAATGCCATTAGTGCTGGTCATTTTTTGCAAGATACTAGTATTGACCTATTGTTCTTAGATATTCAAATGCCAGTAGTTACAGGAATCGACTTTATAAAAAATACATCAATACAACCAAAAGTAATATTAACGACGGCTTACAGAGAATATGCCTTGGAAGGGTATGAATTAGATATCATTGATTATTTATTAAAACCAATATCCTTTATTCGATTTTATAAATCGATAAATAAATACAGGACACTGAATGCAACCATTCTGCCTACGTCTGGTACATCATCAGAATTGAATAAAACATTAGATCACATCTTTGTGAATTCAAACAAAATGATGATTAGAATAGAGTTTAAGAATATCCTATTTATTGATAGTATTAAAGACTATGTGAGAATACATACAGTAAAGGACACCATAATTACAAAAGATAAAATAAGTTCTTTTGTTCAAAAGTTACCGCCCTATTTTACGAGGGTGCATCGCTCTTATATTATTAATACTGGAAAAATTGCCGCTTTAACGGCTAAAGATGTTGTCTTACTTGGTGGTATAGAAATTCCGATTGGTGCTTCTTATAAAGAAAATATTACGTTAATAAAGAAGTTATAGAGCTCAATTTAAACACTATATTTATTTCTCTTCGGTATCTATCAACACAGGCTTATTGCATAAAAAGTGTACTATTACAAGGTGTAATCTACCTTATTCCTTTTGCATAAAACCCGCAATGATTTGTATATCTACCCAGAATATATTTGCTTTATCATTGCCGATAAATCTAACAAATAGGACCTATTTTCGATCTGGTGTTATACTATCCAACGTATCTTCGATCTCTATGTTTATCTTACCTCTTAAGTTTGTGCATTACATTTTATAAGATCGTTTTGAGTTCTTATTAAAAATTAAATAAATGAATTTGTAAATGTAGCTTACTCATAACTTATTAATTCTTTGATGAATTACAAAAAAAATATAATTAATTCGTCTTTTTATAGCTCCATACCGCGAATACATTCATAATAACAGCATAAAGCAGTGTTTTTAAAGCCAATGGTAGAATATCTGTAAATCCAGAACCTTTAAGCAAAATCATCCTTATTACTTCCACAAAGAGTTTAATTGGATTAAATTCAGTTAAAACTTGTGCCCATTTAGGCATGCTCTCAACAGGGGTAAATAATCCACTCATCAATATAAAAATTACGATAAAAAACCAAGCAATAAACATGGCTTGTTGCTGCGTGTCTGTAAAGTTTGATATAAACAAACCCATACCCAAAATAACCAGAATATAAATGGCCGTGTAAGCATATAGCAAACCTATATTACCAAGCATAGGTACATTGAAAATTAGTTTAGCTAATATTAAACCTATAGTTAATAAGCCCATACCAATTACCCAAAAAGGAAATAATTTACCTATAATAAAATGATTCTTCCTAATAGGTGTAACATTAATCTGCTCTAATGTGCCAATCTCTTTTTCACGCACAATATTCATACCTGATAAAAAGAGTGTTATCATGCTCACCAAAAGCACTAAAATTCCTGGCACCATAAAAGTTTTGTAATTAAGTGTTTTGTTGTACCAAAAAAGTGGAATACTTTCTATTTGTAAGGGTTTTACAATTTTATCGGAAACTTGAAATAAATCGGTAACAATGTTCTTGTTATAGTTTTGAATAATTTGAGAAACATATACACTTTCTACCCCCGCAGCAGCCCCATCTATAGCATTTATACTTACCCCTAATGTTGCACGTTTATCTACTTGTAATGTTCGCTCAAACTTATTAGGGAAATTTAAAAATACAGCGACCTCTCCTCTTTGCATGGCTTGAGTAACTGCTTTTTCTGAAGGAAACTTTGTGGTAACATGAAAATACGTTGAAGCTTCAAACTTCTCAATTAATCCTCTTGTAGTAGTACTGTTATCTCCATCGACATAACCAAAAACTATGTCTTTAATTTCATAGGTAGCTGCATTGGAAAGTATTACTAATTGTAGTATTGGTAGGACAAAAATAATAGGTAGCATCCCTTTATTTCTAAATATTTGTTTAAACTCTTTTCGGATGATATAAAGAATGATTTTCATATTATTCTAATCTAATTTTATATTTCTTAACGCTAATAGTTAAAAGTACTATTGCCATACATAAAATAATAAGGGTCTCTTTAAGCATATAGCTTATACCAACGCCTTTAAGCATAATGCCTTTAACGATAATGATAAACCACTTTGCGGGAATAATATGACTAACTATTTGTAAAGGTTTTGGCATACTCGCTATTGGGAAGATAAACCCTGATAATAGAATGGTAGGCAGCATGAGCCCCATTAAAGATATCATCATGGCAGTTTGCTGTGTTGCTGATATTGTAGATATAAGTATGCCTAAAGCTAATGAAGTAATAATAAATAGTACACTTTGTAAGCCCAATTGTAGCATACTACCAATTACAGGTACATCAAATACAAATATGCTTAAAACTACAATTACGACGGCATTAATAACCGATAAAAACACATACGGAAACACTTTTCCCGTAATAACCATTAGAGGTTTTAATGGTGATACTAATAAAATTTCCATCGTGCCAAGTTCTTTTTCACGAGTTATAGAAATGGAGGTCATCATCGCTGAGACTAACATAAGTATAACCGTCATAATGCCAGGAATGAACATGAATACACTTTTTAGTTCCGCATTATAAACCATTCTACTTTGAGATATAATTTGGTAGTCAATTTTTAGATTTTGATTTAGTTCCTTTTGATAATTTTGAAGAATAGCACTTATATAATTTGTTATTGAATTGGAAACATTGGGATCAGTAGCATCTGTTATAATTTGAATCTTAGCATGCTTGGTTTTAATAAGGTCTGCACTGAAATTTTGATCAAAACTAAGTACTGCTTTTACTTTTCCCTTTTTAAAAATAGTTTCAATTTCAGATTCTTGGTTTATAAATTCTTTGATCTTAAAAAAGTTAGAAGCAGCTATTTTATTGATTATTTCTTTACTATTAAGATCTTTTGATTTGTCTAATACCGCAATATCTACATTATTAATTTCGTTTGTAATGGCAAAACCAAACAGCATAATTTGAGCAATGGGCATACCAAACAGGATAAATAGCGAACGTTTATCTCTAAAAATGTGATAGAACTCTTTTTTTACAAAACCTATAAATCGTTTCATCCTCTGGCTAATTTTAAAAATACATCGTTCATGTTATCCGCCTCAAACTGTTCTTTTAGTTTTTGGGGAGTACCTAATGCCTCTATTTTCCCATTTACCATTATAGATACTCTATCGCAGTATTCTGCTTCGTCCATATAATGTGTGGTTACAAAAATAGTGGTACCATTATCAGATGCCCGATAAATCATTTCCCAAAATTGACGTCTAGTAATTGGGTCAACACCTCCTGTTGGTTCATCTAAAAAAACAATCTTTGGGTCGTGAAGCATAGACACCGAAAAGGCTAGTTTTTGCTTCCATCCTAGCGGTAAAGATCCTACCAAACTATTGGCAACTTCGGTTAAGCCAAGGTCTTGAATAAGTAATTCAGATTTTTCTTTAATCTTTTTTTTGGTTAGGCCATAAATACCTCCAAAAAAAGTTATGTTTTCACGAATAGTTAAATCGTCATACAGTGCAAACTTCTGACTCATATAACCGATATTCTTTTTAATATCTTCGGTTTCTGTGTATACATTAAATCCTGCTACCCTTGCTTTGCCTTCCGTAGGGTGTGAAATACCAATAAGCATTTTCATGGCGGTCGTTTTCCCTGCTCCATTAGCTCCTAAAAAACCAAATATTTCACCAGCCTCTACATGAAAACTAATTTGATCAACTGCTGAAAAATCACCAAATTTTTTGGTTAAACCTTCCACTTCTATAACATTGTTTTTATTCATTATTCTCGAGCTAATTCCATAAAAGTATCTTCAATAGTAGGTTCGGTTTGTTCAATTACGATGTCTGACAAATTTTCAGATTCTAAATAGGTATTTAATTCATCCAATTTAAAGGAATCACGTTTATCTGTATAATGCACAAATTCCCCAAAGGGAAAAACACTATATGCATGCTGGTATCCATTTAAACTTTGAATAAGTTGATACATATTATTGGCTTGTATATTGTAAATCGATTTAGGAAATTTTTCTACAATAGCTTCTGGAGAATTTACTTCGAGTATTTTCCCATTTTGTATTAATGCAATTCGATCGCACAAAGCAGCTTCATCCATATATGGAGTGGAAACAAAAATAGTAATGTCTTTTTTTTGTAACCGTTTGAGCATGTCCCAAAATTCTTTTCTTGAGACAGGGTCTACACCTGTTGTTGGCTCATCTAAGAATAACACTTTAGGTTTGTGAATAAGAGCGCAACAAAGTGCTAATTTTTGTTTCATACCACCAGATAGTTTTCCGGCCCGACGCTTTTTAAAAGGCGCTATCTGTACATAAATATCCTTTATAAGATCGTAATTTTCTTCAATAGTAGTTCCAAAAATAGTAGCGAAAAAAGTTAAATTTTCTTCTACTGTTAAATCTTGATATAAAGAAAATCGCCCAGGCATATACCCCACATTATGGCGAATTTTCTTATAATCATCAACAACATCAAAATTAGCAACACTAGCCGAACCTTCATCTGCAAAAAGTAGTGTTGTGAGAATTCTAAACAATGTAGTTTTACCAGCACCATCAGGACCAATTAAACCAAACAATTCACCAGGCTTCACTTCAAATGAAATGTTTTCAAGCGCCGTTACATTTCCATAAGATTTTGATATGTTTGAAATTGTAATACTCATTTAAAAATCGAAATAATTATAATACTTAATTACGTTTTCATCAATCGCTGCTTTAACCCTAGCCCCATCTGTTGCATTGGTTACTTTTGAAAGAACTTCTACTTTTGTAATTAATGGCAAAAGCCAAGTATGTAAATTATCATGTGCAGGACCTTTCATTGTGCATTTTTGAATGATTTCATTTTTCACTACATTAAGATCATTCGCTAATTGATGATATTCATTAACATTTAAAGGTTTGCTTTTCTCTAAAATAACACTTAGCTTTTTCACACCTGTATGTGTTGTCTGATCTGCCAGCCATTTTGAATCACCATTAGATTTAATTTCTTTTAACCAATTGTTAGAAATAAGAGTTTTATCTAATGTAAAACCTATTTTAGAATCTTTGTGATCCTCTTTTTTTTCTATAAGCGATCCATTTTTTGTAACCTCCTTTTTTGCTTCTTTGCATCCTACGATAAGTAAACTTGCAATACCTACTACTAAAATTATTTTTTTCATATTTATTATTTTTAAATTAATTTTTATGAAGCCACATTTCGGCGGGCATGCCTATTTTTAAAGCACCATCATTTTTTACGTTTATTTTAACTGCATATACTAAAGCCACACGCTCTTTTTTCGTTTGAATAATTTTTGGTGTGAACTCTGCTTCGGAGGCAATCCAACTAATAATGCCTTCATATGATTTCATCCCATTTACAGCATCTACTTTTACCGTAACAGTATTTCCAATTTTTAGACTAGTTAATTGTATTTCGCTAATATATACACGTAAATTCATGGCAGATAAATCTGCAATTTTATACAACGGTTTACCAAATGCAGTGATTTCACTTTGCTCTGCATATGTTGTCAAAACAGTACCATTTATAGGGTTTTGTATTTTGCTTTTAGCAAGCAAATCATCAATTCCTTTTAGTTGAACATCAATAGCTCTTAATTCGTTAATAACAGAAGAGTTATGTATTTCAATACTATAAATATTATTTTTAATAACATCGATTATTCCATTAATGTCATCTAATTGTTTTTGAGTACCCGCCTTATCCTTAAGCAAGTTCTCTGTTCTTGCTTTATTTATAGCAGCAGTTTTTAATTTGGAACGTTGTACTTTTATTTTCGATAATACACCTCTAGATTTTGAGCCAATAATTTCTTTCTGTACTATTAATCCCTCTTTCTTTATTGTAAGTGGTATGGTATCTATATAGCCAACAACAGTCCCTTTTTTAAGAAAATTACCTTCTTTAACTTTAAACTGAATTAGTTTACCCGTATTTTCTGAAGAAATAGTTATTTCCGTAGCTTCAAAATTACCATAGCCGTCTGCCTTATTTTCATCATTGTTACACGATGAAAACCCCAGTGTTAACGCTGTTAATGTGAACATTAATTTTAGTGTCTTCATATTTTACAGTTTATTCTCCTTTTAGTACGTTATAGTTAGCCTTCGCTAATTCTAATTGTGTTTTATGTATTGATAGTGCATTTTCTGCCTGGTATAATTTTGTTAACTCTGTTATATATGCTGATGATGTGATGATTCCATTTCGTAGTTGTGCATTAGTAGTCGTTATAATCTCTTTTTGGAGATTGATAATTTGTTGATCGATCACTAAGGTCTCGGTCAACTTCTCAATTTCTATTTGCTGTTCATTAAATTTTGTAGTTGTATTGAGTGTAAAAACCTCTGCATCATTATTAATTAATTCTTTTGAAAGTGCTAATGATTTCCTTTTTTTCTTATTTATATTCCAGTCAAAAACGTTCCAATTAAATTTTACTCCAACTATATAGTAAGGTTCAAAAGAGTTCTCTAGCATATTTAATCCAGGGTTGCCATAACCACCAGTTGCAAATCCAGACAGCGTTGGTAAAGTTTCTATTGATAGTATATTTTCACGATGCGTTAATTCCTTTTTTTTCAGTTCAAACAATTCTAATTCAGGACGATTTAATGAATTTGTTTGTATTAAGTCTATTAAAGGTTCCTGAAACTGAGTATCGTCTGTTAACACCGCTCCTATTAAGGAAGTTAAACTTTGAATTAAGCTGGTTCTATTTTTTCGGTTATCATTTAAACGCTGTTCGATTTTAAGCACTTCAGATTCAATTACTTTATCTGAACTAGAAAGGAGTACACCGTATTTTATACCAGATTTTACTTCTATTAGCTTTACTTCTAATTGTTTTTTTCTAGCGTGTAACAATTCCTTTTCTTTCTCTTTAAATAGTATAGAAAAATATAGCTGATTTATATGTTGTTTTAAATTATACAGCTTAGTCTCAACTTGCTTTTTATTGGTTTCTAAAGTTGCATTTTGTAAGTTTTTAATTGCATTTATCTTACCACCATTATAAATCAATTGATTTGCTGTAAATGTAGCACGGTATTGATCTTTATTTATGGCTTCGAAATTAGCAGAAGGTAAAGAAACCTGAATAACGTCCGATTGATAGGTTGCTTGAGCATTTAATGAAAACAACGGTTTTCTTTGAGACTCTATTGCTTCTAATTCAAGTCTATTTTGGCGTTCGAAAATAGCATTTTTCTTTATCAAAGGGAAGTTAGTTTCCATGCTAGCATAACACTCTTGCAAGCTAATAGTAGTTTGTGAAAAACTAATTCCTGTATAAAAGATAAGCGAGGCTAAAATAAAATATGATTTCATGCTATTAAATTTTATCGGTACGGTTAAGTAAATAAATAACGCTATTGAGTCTTTGTGCAATGGCATTCGAAATATCAAAATCAAAATTGGCTGTTTTCCATTTAAACATTTGTAAACGAAACGATCCCATTATTAAATGTAAAATTTCGTCCACTGAAAGTTCGCTATCAAACATGCCATTTAATTGTATTTCATTAATAAGTGGTTTAAAATGTTTTATTTTAATATCCATTATACGATGAATTGCATTATTTACTTCCTCTGTGTTATTAAATAATCCATCCGAAAAAACAGCTACAGCGAAGTAAGGGTTCTCTTTAAAAAATAAGAATTTGTTCGTAACAAGTTGTTTTAAATTATGAATTGCAGATTGTTCTTTTGAGTATGATTTTATATAAATATCTTCTAAATTTTCAGCTAAATAATTCAACATTGCTAAGATTATTTCTTGCTTACTTTTGAAATGTCTATAAATGGCACTTTCAGAAAACCCCATTTCTTGTGCCAAATTTTTAATAGTTAAACCATTAAGTCCTTTGTTGGTTAGTATTTTACCTGATGCATTAATAATTTCTAACTGCCTGTTTGATATCGTTATTTTACTCATAAAATCATGTAAGTGAATATTCACTTACAAATGTAGCTATTTTTATTCTATACTTAGAAAGGACTAATGTTAAATAATTTATAAAGTAATATATATGGTTTTTATAGCCTTAAATAGCTACAACAAAAATGTGCAGATATATCAGAAGAACTATTCATATATGATAATCGATACTTAAATAAAGTAAATTTTATGAGGTCGAATAATCAACTAATTTCGCTTTCAACATGAAATTAAAACTAACTCAAATTGAAAGGTATTTAAAAGAGCCTTATCCATATCACTATAGTAACCGACAAAAGTTAATTTTGTTATTATTACTAATCTCGGTTTTAAGTTTTACTTTCTCCTTTTTTTTCGAGCCGTTTGGTGTTAATGTAACAGAACACAAAATTAAAACTATTTGGATACTCTTAATTCACGCATCTATCCCTTTGCCAATTGCTTATATATATTTGAGCATCACAAATAAAAATTTAAAAAACGATATAAATTGGACACTTGGAAAGGAATTATTTCATTTATCAATAATCCTTTTACTTATTGGCATTAGTGGTTTTTTAATTCGTGATTTAATTTATATAAATCCAGATAATTGGTCTTTACGGTATTTTTTGGAAGAAATTAGTAACACCTTTTTAGTAGGGTTTCTTTTACTAATAATTCTATTACCAGTAAATTTAGAGCGATTGATAAGTAAGCATAAATCTAGCATAAAAAAGCTTCCTATTACAACAACAAAAGAGCTAAAAAGCACTCTTGTCTCGATCAAAACTTCAATACCAAATGAAATTTTCCGACTACAAGTTAAGGAGTTTCTTTTTGCAAAAGTTGAAAGTAATTATATTGAAGTATTCATTTCTTCTTCAGAAGGAATGAATAAAACATTAATTCGAATGACACTTAAAGAATTGGAAGATCAACTGCTCTCATTTCCATATATATTTAAATCACATCGCTCCTACTTAGTAAATCTATATGCAATTGAATTTACTTCAGGAAATGCTCAAGGTTATCAGTTAACACTAAAAAATTGTTCGAATACAATTCCTGTATCTCGCTCAAACATTAACAAATACAACAAAAGGTATGCTGTGTTGTAAATAATACGGGTTGTATTTCGTCACTTATGCTTGCTGTTTATCACTGAACAAAAATTACATGATAATTTGTTTTTAAGTTTGCAGCCGAAACAACTATTATGACAGAAAAAAAACGACGATATGATTTAGATTGGCTACGGGTAATTGCCATATTTGCGGTATATCTACACCACATTGGAATGCCATTTAATGGAGATGATTTTCATATAATGAATACCCAATCGAGTAAATTACTTGACGATATCATGGTATTTTTTGAACAATTTAGATTGCCTTTATTATTTTTAATTTCAGGTACAGGAACTATGTTTGCTTTTTCAAAAAGAACTTGGTTGTTCTTTTTAAAAGAACGAAGTACACGTTTAATAGTTCCTCTTATTTTTGGTATTCTTTTTATTATTCCTCCGCAAACATATTTTGAACATATTAATGATTTCTACTCTTATTGGAATGTTTATATAAACGGTTCTTTCTTTGAGATAAATCACTTATGGTTTATAAAGAATCTCTTTATTTTATCTGTACTATTAATTCCGTTGATTTTATTTTTAAAATCTTCTAAAGCTGATCAATTAATTAAGCTGCTTGACTCAATTACATCTAAAAAGTATGGAATCTTATTATGGGCAATTCCTTTAGTCGTAATAACGATACTTTTAAAGAAAATATACCCGAGTGATTCAAAAGATATCACCAACCTATCTTCTACTTTTTATTATGGTTATTTTTTTGTTTCGGGAATGTTGTTTACTTCGTCAAATAATATTTGGAATCATCTAAAATCGTATCGAAAATTTAATTTCATAGCTTTCGTAATAAGTTTTATAGTATTCTATGGTTATTACCTTTTACCTAATGAATATTTATCGCCCCATTTTTCAATACCTAGCAGATGGAATATTTGGTACTTAGTTTGTGGGCTAGTTAGTTGGACGATTGTTACAACAGTTCTCGGGTATGGGCAGGTTTGGTTAAGTAAAAAAAGTACGTTACTAAAAAAATGTAATGAAGCAATTTATCCTTTTTATATACTACATCAAACAGTCATTATTGTATTAGGATATTACATTATTAAATTAGATTTAGGTATCGCATCAAAAATTGGAGTATTACTTATTACCTCTTTTCCGCTAATTATAATTATTTATAGCGTATTCATTTATCCTTTTAAAATACCAAGAATACTATTTGGAATGAAAAAGAAAGATAGTTTATAGGAATTTAACTGCTATCTGCATACACTATACTTTCGCGTAAAAAGAGTAATTAATAGTTATCTCTTTTCTTTTTTAAATAGTCTGTCACCCAAAAAGCAATACTAAAAACAACAATTGTTATGAAGATATATTTGATTTCAATCATGAGGTAAAAATAGAAAATTAAATAACGGTAGTATATTATCTTAGTTATTTATCTATTTATAATTAATTAGCATTATGGTGAATTCCTTATTACAAAAGGCTCCATATAAAAAATAATTACGCCAATTTAGTTGTACATTTGCCCTCATTATTATTAATTTTAGACTAAACAAATATCTCTTTAATTCCTATGCCTTTTAAAAAATTACATTCCGAAATAAAAGAGAAGTTAGAGTCTTTAAAAATAACTACAGCTACTCCTTTTCAGAAAGCTAGTATTCCTGTAATAAAAAGTGGAGCTAATATATATTGTGTTGCTCCAGAAGGTAGTGGAAAAACGACCACACTTGTACTAACTACTTTGCAAAAGTTAAAATTTGAAGTAGTAGGAAATGCACCAAGAGCTATAGTTTTAGTAGAAAACAATGAAAGAGCATTAGAATTAAATGATGCTTTTTCTAAATTTACTAGATATCATCCATTACGAGTTTATTTAGCTGACGAGAAGCTTCATATTGATGTATTAAAATCAGAAATATTTGAAGGTGTTGATATTTTAATATCTACACCTAAAATAGTTAACAAACTACTTTTATTAGAAGGTATAAGTACTTCTCAATTAAAGATCTTTAGTATTGATGATGCCGATTTTTTACTTAAGAACGCTGCATATACAGCTCTTATGTCGATTACTCAAAGTCTTAATAAATGTCAGTTTGTATTATACTCTGAAAAAATGCACCCAATTCTAAAACGCTTAGAGTCTTACTTTATGAAATACGCTAAAACAGTTTCTATTTAAAGCTCTTAATAGTATTTATAAAAAAACGACCCTTTTATAGGGTCGTTTTTCAATTTAAATATAACATAACCCCTTGAAAAAGCATAAAATGTTAATTATTATACACATACTATCATAGGCCTCTATAATAATCTAAGACTTTAACTCGAAGTAAATACTCATACTTGGTTTGGCTTAAATTTAGTTTAGAAGTCTCCATATTATTCTTAGACGTTATATATTCAACAATGTTAGAAACGCCGTTATTAAATCGTACTTCGTTAACTCGAAAAGACTCTTTATAAGCTATTACCTGATTTTTTAAAATTTGATATTTTTTAAACGAAGTTTCCATATTATTGTAGGCTTCTTGAATAGATTGTTTAAAAATAAACTTAGTTTGCTTCAAATTCACTTGCGCTTCTTCATGTTGTATTTTCTCAATTTTTAATTTATTTTTAGCCCGAAAACCATTAAATAAAGGAACTCGAATTGCTATACCAACCACAGAATTAAGGTTATTATCAAATTGATCTTTATAGTTGATTTTAGAACCTTCGTACTGCCCCTCATTTCTAAAAACTGCATGTTCTTGGCCACTAATAGAAACAAAATCTCCTGTTTCAATAGTAGTTGTTCCCGTTTGTTTAAATAATTGCGCAGCACCAGAATAGTTTGTATTTAATTGCCCAAATAGTGATACCTCAGGAAAGTAATTAGATTTAGCAATTTTGATTCCTGTTTTTGCAGCATCAATTCGCAATTGTTTTGATTTAAAAAGCGCTAAATTTTCAAGCGCATCATTATAAATATCATTCGCAGAAATTTGATACTTTTCTGTATTAATAATTTCAAAAATATTTTTGAACTCTTTTTCTGAATTAACTTCTATACTTAACAACTTAACTAGATTTAAAACTGTTCCTTTTAAATTGTTCTCAGCAGTAATAATTCCTGTTTGGTCTCTTGTATATTGCCCTTGCATATCTGTAAAAGTGGCAGGATTACCTAAACCATTCTTATACTGTGATTCTAATTTTTTTAACTGAATTTTAGTTGTTGTAAGTCTTGCTTTTGAAAGTTCAAATGCATCTCTATTATTTAAAATTTGAATATATAAAAGCGTAACTTCAAGTGTTAAATTTTGTTTTGCTTCTTCAATTTCCATTTCGGAAGCCTGCATATTAAATCTACTTTGTTTAATCTCATTTTTGATTCTAAAACCATTAAAAATGGTTGCATCTAGATTTAAACCTGCATTAGAAAAAGTAAGTTCCTGGTTTATATAATTATTTGTAAAGGGATCAATACTTCGACCGTTATTAATACCTATGTTATAATTCATATTCAAACTAGGAAGTATCTTGTTTCTATTCACTTTAAGGTTTACTTCAGAAGATGCTGCTCTTAATTCTTTAATTTTTAGATCAAGGTTATTTTCTAGCGAAATATCGATACAATCCTGTAATGTATAAATGGTTTTTGCTATGTTTTGAGAAAACCCAAAATTGATCGCACTTAGCCAAAAACCTATAATTAATATTGTCTTTTTGTTCATAATTAATAATTTATATGAATTATAACTTAATCGCTTTTTAAACTTTTTACTGGATTCACCAATGCAATCTTAATCGACTCAAAGCTTACCGTTACTAAAGCGATACCAATTATTAAAGTTCCTGTGGTTACAAAAGTCCACCATGGCATATCTATTCTGTATTCATAATTTGCTAACCATTTACTCATGAAATACCATGCAATAGGAACTCCGATAGCTATTCCTACTACTATTAATTTTATAAAATCCCTTGTTATAAGTGACGTAATCGCATATACAGATGCTCCTACAACTTTTCTCATACCAATCTCTTTTGTTCTTTGTTCGGCTGTAAACATGACCAAACCAAATAAACCTAAACAAGAAATTAAAATTGCTAAAAGGGAGAAGAACGTAGATAATTTATAAAATGTAGATTCACTTTTATACAATTTATTATATTCACTATCCATAAACTTATATTCAAATGGGAATGCTGGGTTTAACATAGTATGTAAAGACTCAAGTGAAGCTAAAGTTTCCTGTACATTGTCAGAATTATATTTAATGAAAGCAGTATTAAATTCGGCATAACCTTCACTTCTAATAACCAAAGGAAAAATAGATTCTTTCAATGAACTAAAGTGAAAATCTTTAACAACGCCTACTATGGTTCCTGAATTACCCCAAAAAGAGATCGTCTGCCCTATAGGGTTTTCCATTTTCATTTGCCTCATTGCACTTTCATTAATCAAGTATTCAATATTATCAGGATTATTATGAATAAGATCTCGTCCCATGTGCAATTTTGCACCATACGTCTTTATGAAATCGATACTTCCTACCATTCCTGTAAATAAAGAACCATCTTCATCAGATTTACCATTCCAAATTACTTCTGGAGATGTACCATATTTCCCTAATAAAATATGTGATGTTTTTGTTACCGAACTAACTCCTGAAATTTGCAAAGCACCCGTTTTAAAAGCATTGTAGTTTTTCTGTAAATCTTTAGAAAGTGTTACTGCCAATAAATTCTCACGCTCAAAACCGATGTCTTTATTCTGAACATAATCTATTTGTTTTGAAATAATAAGCATGCAACTTATAAAGACAACAGAAATTGTAAATTGAAAAACGACTAAAGTTTTTCTAATCAATTTGGTACTAGAGCTGGTTTCAATCTTTTTCTTAAAAATATCTGTTACTTTGAACGATGATAATAAAAATGCTGGGTAACTTCCAGATAGTATTCCTGTAAAAAGGGTTATACATAAAACCATTACCCAAGTAGCAGCTGGTAAGTTTGCTAAGTCGATATTCTTATCTGTTATTTGATTAAAAACAGGAAGTACCAAGGCAATGAAAATTAATGCAAAGAATAAACTTGATAATGACAAGAGTATCGCTTCTCCTAAAAAATGGGCAATTAAACTACCCTTTCCAGCACCAAGTGCTTTTCTTACACCAATTTCTTTCGCTCTTTTCATAGAACCAGCAGAAGCTAAATTCATAAAATTAATACTAGCAATCAGCATGATTAAAAAAGCGATAATTCCAAATAGCCGTACATATTCAATTTTTCCACTAGCATGTTCAATATCTGCATATAAATAACTATCTCCATAAGGCTGTAATTGTATCGCGAATGCACCCAATCCGTAATTTTCTAAAAATGGCTTTAGCTTTTGTTCTACTTGTTTTACATCTGAACCTTTGGTTAATTGAACAAAAGTATAGGTACCCATATTTTTCCATTCAGACATCCAAGAGTTTTCGGCAAGAAGTGAATTAAACGATAAATAAAAATCACTTTTTTCTGTCGTATTTTCACTTCCTAAATCATACACCATTGTAATTTTTAAGGCTTTTGAATTTTCGAAAGTTAGTGTTTGACCCATAGCACTTTTTACATTATCAAAAAACAACTCCGCCATGTCTTTTGAAATCGCAATCGTGTTGGGATCACTTAATGCATTAGAGGCATTTCCTTCTAGAATATTAAAGGAAAAAATATTAAAATAGTCTTCACTTACATACTTTCCTCTTTGCTTTAAAACCTTATTATTGTTGGAGAATGTGTAGTTTCTATCATTATTAGACATTGCCGTTACTCTTTCTATTTCCGGAATTTTTTCTTTTAACTCTTTATATAGAAGTGATGGTGTTCCGTAACCAAATTCTGCCCCATCAGTGGTTGTTAAGTACGCAGAATAAAGGGTGTCATTATTTTCGTGATATTTATTGACACTGTTTTCACTTGAAATCCATAAATAAATAAGTAAAAAACAAAATAATCCAGATGTTAATCCCAAAATATTAAGAAATGACAAAGTCTTATTTGCCTTAATATTTCTCCATGTTAATTTATAATAATTCCTAATCATGATTTTGTTTCTTAATAGTTAGATAATATGTTTTCTGTTACTTTTTCCCCATCAAGCATACGTATAATACGATTCCCGTATTTTGCATCGTGTTCGCTATGTGTAACCATAATAATTGTAGAGCCCTGGTTGTTCAGTTCAGTAAGTAATTCCATTACTTCGTTTCCTGTTTTACTATCTAAATTACCAGTTGGTTCATCTGCCAAAATAAGTTTTGGTTCATTAACTAAAGCCCTTGCAACTGCAACTCGTTGTTGTTGACCACCAGAAAGTTGAGTAGGAAAATGGCTTCGTCTATGCATAATTTGCATTCTTTCAAGTACTTCGTCTACCTTTTCTTTGCGTTCACTTTTCTTTATTCCTGTGTAAATTAAAGCCAGTTCTACATTTTCAAAAACAGTTAACTCATCAATTAAATTAAAGCTTTGAAATACGAAACCAATATTATGTTTTCTTAAATGTGTACGCTGACGTTCTTTATAATTAACGACCTCTTCATCGTCAAAAATGAAGCTTCCTCCATCTGCATCATCTAAAAGACCTAAAATATTAAGTAGTGTAGATTTACCACTTCCAGAAGGTCCCATAATTGAAACAAATTCTCCTTTTTTCACTTCAAATGAAATTTTATTTAAGGCAATTGTTTTATATTCTTCAGTCGTGAAATATTTTTCTAAGTTGCTGATTTTTATCATGATATTTATTTTTTACTTACTATTAATTCGTTTTTATCTCCGTAGTCTTGATAACTAGAAGTAATAATTTTATCTCCAGGCTTAAGTCCTTCTAATACTTCATAATATTCTGTATTCTGACTTCCTAATTGAATATTTATTCGATAAGCACTTTTGCCATCATCACTAAGTTTAAAAATCCAATTACCTCCAGTTTTTTGAAAAAAGCTTCCTTTAGGTATTAGAACTGCCTGCTTCTCATCGCTTAATGCTAACCTTGTTCTTAAAGATTGCCCTCGACGTATACCTTCAGGTATTTTCGATTCGAAATGCATATCTACTTGAAAACGTCCATTTGTAACCTGTGTATATACTTTTTTGATTACTAACTTATAGCTATTTCCGTTAAAAGCAAATGTTCCATTTTGCCCTGAATAAATTCTTGAGATATAATTCTCATCTATATCTGCACGTACCTTAAAACCGCTTAATACATCTACTTGTCCCAGACGCTCTCCTTTATTTTTAGATTGTCCTATTTCAGCATCTAATGATGTTAATTGACCATTAACAGGTGCTCTAACAATTAAATCTCCAACTTTTTTTCGCATTAATGCCAAGGCACTCTGAGTTCTAGTGTAAGAGCTTTTTGATTGAGATGATTCTAAAGCGGTTAGTAATGAATCTTGCTGTAAGACCTGTAAAGCCAATTTCATACGTTTTTTTTGGTAGTTATAATTATTTTTTGATTCTTCAAACTCCTGGCTTCCGATTGCCTTTTCATTGAAAAGAGACGTATTAAGTGTGTACTTTCTATTGGCTTCAATAAAAGCATTCTCAACATCTGTTTTTCGATTTAATTTATTGATTGTATTTTCACGTGCCGCATTTTGAGAAATCTGCATTTGAGTCAATAAATTGTATACAGAAGTTTCTTGATTTACTAGGTTTAATTCTAAATCGGTATTAGAAAGACGTAAAATAGGTTGACCTTGTTGCATAATTGCGCCATCTTCTACAAATATTTCTTCAACTCTTCCTCCTTCAAGCGCATCTAAATAGATTGTTGTAATTGGTAAGACTGTTCCATTTACAGGAATGTTTTCTTGAAATGGACCATCTTTAACAATACTAACAACAATACGATCAGCATCAATATTTAATGTCGAATTTCCTCCAAAAGAAGTTGACAAATAAATTATAAGTGAGAGTATGAAAATTACTACTACAGCAATGGCTATTTTAGACAAGCTAAACTTTTTCTTGGTAATTGGTATGTCCATTATTATATTATTTTCTAATCCTACTGTTATTATCATGCCAAAACAACAATTCACTAATAGCTAGACACTTAGGTTGATTTAAGGAATTAGACCTGTACGGTTTTGATACAACTGGTGCACGGTCTAGAGACACTATTTCAACTCTTAAAATTTTTAGTTGAATCTCTTCATATGAATATTAATATAGCATACTTTTGTACATATGTTATTGAAAAACACTTCCGTACTGGTTATTGATGATGACTCCGATGTATTAATAGCGATGAAAATGTTATTAAAGTCTAAGGTTAAAGAGGTTGTTATTGAGAAAAATCCAAACAACCTTATTTCAATATTAAATAAAAATAAATTTGATGTTGTTATTCTAGATATGAATTTTAATAGTGTCATAAATACTGGAAATGAAGGTGTTTATTGGCTTACTAAAATTAAAGAAATAGATAAAGATATTGCTGTTATATTAATCACGGCGTATGGTGATTTAGACTTGGCAGTACGTGCGCTTAAAAAGGGAGCTTCAGATTTTGTGGTTAAACCTTGGAAAAATAAAAAATTATTAGAATCTATAACAGAAATATTAGCCAATAAGAAATCTAATAAAACCAAAAAATGGAGACCACAAGTTAATGGAATTAAACTTTTAGGAGAGAGTACTATTATGAAAGAGGTATTCTTTAAGGTGAGAAAGATTGCACCAACAGATGCTAATATTTTGGTTCTTGGAGAAAACGGAACAGGGAAAGATCTTATTGCAAAGGCCATACATGATAACTCTTTAAGAAAAGATAAACCCTTTATAAAAGTAGATGTTGGCGCATTAACAGCATCATTGTTTGAAAGTGAATTGTTTGGATCTATAAAAGGGGCCTTTACAGATGCAAGAGAGGATAGACAAGGTAGGTTTGAAGCCGCAGAAGGAGGTACATTATTTCTAGATGAGATTGGTAATATAAGTTTACAACAACAAGCGCGGTTATTAACGGTACTTCAAAATAGACATATAACACCTTTGGGTTCTAATACACCAATTCCCGTAGACATTCGATTAATTTGTGCCACGAATTCTAGCCTTGAAATTTTGGCAAATGAAGATAATTTCAGGAAAGATTTGATTTACCGAATAAATACAGTCGAAATCGTTATTCCTCCTTTGAGAGAACGAGAGCGAGATATTGCTTTATTAGCAAAACATTTTATAGAAGTGTATACCGAGAAATATATTAAATCTAATGTTTCTATCGATACTAGTTTTATGAATAAACTAGAAGAGTATCATTTTCCAGGGAATGTTCGTGAACTTCAATATGCCATTGAAAGAGCAGTAATTATGATGGATACAGAGGTGTTAAACGCTAAAGACTTAATGTTTTCACCTATAGAAAGTTATTCTGAAACGACACAAGTAAAAGATTTAAAGTTAGATACTGTGGAGAAGAATACGATATTAAAAGTGATAGAAAAAAATAATGGAAACATCTCGAAATCTGCAAAAGAATTAGGAATTACTAGAACCTCGCTCTATAGAAGACTAAATAAATATGGCTTATAGAAAATATAAATTATCGCTATTACTTAGAATTTTTACTATTTTCTGTTTGCTCTTTATTTTGGTATTAGGCATGCTCACTTTAGATTTTAAGACGAAGACCTTAATCTCTACAATTACGCTATCTCCAATTGTTTTAATTATAATTTTAGTCATAAATAATCTCTTTAATTTTATTATAAGGAGGCATAAATCGATGTATGATTTTTTTGAATCTGTAAAATACAACGATTTTTCTCTGTGGTTTAATGAAAAATCTGGTCCAGAAGATATTAGAGAACTCCATCAAGGTTTTAATGCCGTGAATCAAAAAATTAAGGACATAAATAAAGACAAAGAAACACAATATCAATATCTGCAAAAAATATTAGAATTAATTGATACTGGTATCGTGGCTTATTCCGTAAACTCAGGAGACATTATATGGCTTAATGAATCATTTAAGAAACTTTTACAGGTTCCTACATTAAAGAATATTCAATTCATAAAAAAGAGAAGTGAAAATATCTTTAAAACGGTTTTTGAAATGAAACATGTTAATGGAAGCACAATAAGTTTAGACACCAAAAAAAACAAAACAAAATCATTAATCTCTACAGCCCGTTTTCAAATAGATAAAGAAGAATTTAGGTTAATTGTATTGCAAAATATTGATAATACCTTAAATCAAAATCAATCAGAAGCATGGAATAAATTATTGCATATAATGACCCATGAAATAATGAATTCAATTGCGCCAATTTCTTCTTTAGCTGAAACCCTACAAACTGAAATTAAATTAAATATTGAAGATTCAAAGAAACATCCTTTAGATACCAACGATCTTTATTTGAGTATTAATAGTATTCAACGAAGAAGTGAAGGCCTAATGAACTTTTCTAAATCTTATCGAGGACTTAATAAAATTACCACGATACATGCACGTAAGGTTTATGTAAAAGAACTGTTCGATGGAATTTATACATTGTTAAAATCCTCTTTAAAAAGTAAGGGTATTGACTTACAATTTAAGATGGATGACCAGAAGCTTCAAATTAATATGGATACTGTACTTATTGAGCAAGTTTTGATTAATTTAATAAAGAATAGTGTAGATGCTTGTACAGAAACTACACAACCAAAAATTACTATTACCGCAAAGGAAAGTAATGAAGGTCATACCATTATTAAAGTAATAGATAACGGAAAAGGGATTCCAGATGAGCTTATCGATCAAATATTTATACCTTTTTTTAGTTCCAAAAAAACTGGAAGTGGTATTGGTTTAAGCTTGTGTCAACAAATTATGTTTCTTCATAAAGGTCAAATTCAAGTGAACTCTATTGAAAATAGTGGAACTGTTATTCGATTGATATTCTAATCCTATTTTTATCTATGCCATTTTATAAGTAACCCTTTTTATACATATTGCCTACTACTTCGCTCCTATCGTCGTTAATATTTATATAATAGGTAAACTAGTAGTGTTTTTTATTTCTTTCATTACAAAATAACTTTCCATGTGCCCAATATTATTGATAGCCGAAAGCTTGTTAAGAATAAAACCTTGATACTCATCCATATCATTTACATAAACTTTTAAATGAAAATCAAAAGAACCCGTTAAGTGAAAGCATTCAACAACTTCTTTGCACTTAACAATTTCTTTTATAAAATTTTTAACACTTTCTTTTAAATGTTGATTAAGAGAAACTGATATTAATACCATTAAGTTAAAGCCTAACTTTTTTCTATCTAACACATAAGTTTTGTTCTTTATTATTCCTGAAGAAGTTAACTTCTTAATTCGTTCGTAAACAGGTGTAATCGTTAAACCTGTCGCTGAGGCTATCTCTTTGTTAGTAATATTGGCGTCTTGCTGTAATAGCTTAAGAATTTGAAAATCTTTTTGATCTAGCTTCATTTTTAGTGTTTTTTTCTATTAAAAATCATAGATTCCGGAAATATAGTAATTATAACTAAAAAACTAACTTTTAAAGTTTTATTTTCTAAAATAAACAATAATTACATTGTAATATTCTGTTATATAGATATACACAGTATTTTTGTCTAAACAAATTACTAATTATGTCTGATAGCCCATTTAAGGGAATAAACAAGGGAAAAGAGGAATTATGGTTTTCTGATTTGAAAAGAAAAAGAAAATCAGGTCCTGAATTAAGCAATCATGATTTTACGGGGTTAGGTGAATCTACGAAGTCAATTCATGCTGGCCAATACGACGATCCTATTACGGGAGCAATTGGAACCCCTATTTTTCAAAATTCTACTTTTCACCTAAATAAGAAACTATATGCTGCTATTGAAGAAGGCAGAACTAGAGATAATTTTATATACACACGTTATGGTAACCCCTCTCAATGGGCTGTGCAACAAAAAATAGCAACGCTTGAAAATGCGCAAAGTTCTATTGTGTTTTCTTCAGGAATGGCAGCTATTACATCCACTATTTTAGCCTTAGTTGAAAAAGGATGCCATATCGTTACCTCACGAGATTTATACGGAGGTACGTATAATCTGATATACGAGGATTTACAAAAATTTGGTATCTCGACTACTTTTGTAGATATGACAGATAGTAAAGCTATTGAAGATGCGGTAACAGATAATACAAAGTTGTTATATTTTGAATCATTATCTAATCCGTTATTAAAAATAGCACCAATCGCAGACTTGGTTCGCATCGCAAAAAAGAATGGTTGCCGATTAGTTATTGATAATACTTTTTTAACACCGTATAATTTGAAACCATTAGATTATGGTGTCGATGTAGTTATTAATAGTGCTACAAAGTATATGGGCGGACATTCAGATTTAGTTGCAGGAACCATCAGCGGAAGCAGAAAATTGGTAGATCAAATTTGGCCTCAAATGCTAAAAATTGGCGGTTCATTAGATCCACATGCTTGTTTTTTATTGGAAAGAAGCTTAAAAACGTTTGCCTTAAGAATGCGCGCGCATAATTCGAATGCACTGGAATTAGCGAAGTTTTTAGAAGCACAAGACAATGTGAATAAGGTGTATTATCCTGGATTAAAAACGCATCCGCAAGCTAATTTATCACAAGCCTTATTAAAAGGAAATACTAGCGGTATGATTAGTTTTGAAATTAAAGGAGGAGATGAAAAAGCCCATACTTTCATCGAAAATTTAAACATTCCGAAACAAGCCACAAGTTTAGGAGGTGTAGAAAGTTTAGTTAGCCTTCCTTACAACACTTCTCAAGCATCTTTAACAAGAACTCAAAGGAAAAATATTGGAATAAATGATGGGTTAATAAGACTGTCTGTAGGTGTTGAAGATATTATAGACCTAAAAAACGATATTCAACAAGCAATTAATAAAACGTATAAAAAAGAAGAAATATCATGCGAAACAATATCAATATTGCAGGATTAAGTGAATATGTTAACGAAGTAAAAGAAAGCAAAGAGCAATCTAAAATTCAATACGGAGTTAATGTAGATTGGATAAGTGGCATGAAAACAAAAGCTACTGTTAAGAATATAAATCTTGGTGGACAGAAATTAGTTAGAAGCTTTAATTTTGATATCGATGAACCAAATCAATTACTTGGCTTAAATAGTAATCCTACTCCTCAGGAATATTTAATGGCTGGTGTTGCTGGTTGTATGGCAGTTACTTTTGTTGCCGGTGCAAGTTTATTAGGAATAACTTTAGAAAGCTTGTCATTAGAGTTTTCTGGTGAGATAGATTTAAGTGGGTTTTTAGGTATTTCAACAAATGAACCTACTTGTTTTAAAGAATTTACATGTGATTTTATTGTTTCGGGTGATGGAACAGAAGCACAATACAATCTTTTAAAAGAACGCGTTATGAAGCATTCTCCAAATTACGCGTCAATGGTCAATGGGGTTAATATAGTTTCTAAAGTAATTCAAAATAATTAAAGCCCCTAAGCAAAGATTAAACTAATATTAATTCTAATGACTGATTTATTCGCCTTTGGCCTTTTAGTTTTTACTACCTTTTTTACATTGATTAACCCCTTGGGGACCATGCCTATATTTATGACTATGACTGCAAATCTGAGTCAAAAGCATAGAACGCTAATTGCTAAAAAAGCATCGATAGTTGCATTTATTACTATAATAATTTTTGCGTTTTCAGGACAATTACTGTTCAGTTTTTTTGGTATCTCAGTACATAGTTTTAGAATTGTTGGAGGTGTCATTTTTTTTCTAATGGGAATGGATATGCTACAAGCAAGATTAAGAACAGTAAAAATGAAACAATCTGAAATTAAAACATATGTTAATGATATTACTGTAACGCCATTAGCAATACCAATGATATGTGGTCCAGGAGCATTAACAAATGCAATTGTAATGATGGAAGATGCAGATTCAATTGAAAAAAAAATTGTTTTAGTAGTAACTGTGTTAATAGTTATGCTAATTGTATTTATAATACTTTATAGTTCTTCACGTATTATAAAAATATTAGGTGAAACCGGTAATAATGTATTGATGCGGCTTATGGGATTAATCGTAATGGTTATTGCTGTGGAGTTCTTTTTTAGTGGCTTAAAACCTATTGTTTTAGAAATGATAAAATAAACTATGAATAATGGTATGCATCTCTCCTACTGTCATTTATTAAACAACGTATTTCATTAAGATTATGAACGTATATTTTCTTAATTTCTATTTAAAAACTTCTTTTTAAATAGTATATATAAATAAAAAACCTGTACAGTTTATAACTGTACAAGTTTTTTAAAATCTAAAAACAAATTTTTAGATTTCTCCTCTTTCTCAATAATTGATTAAACTTACATAAAAAGTAATGATGCTACTATCATCCAACCACCAACGATAAGACCAAATAAACCTAATTTACCTAATTTTGGAGCTAATTTTACTCTTAATGCTTCCGCTTTTTCTTGAGCAGCTTCGTTTTTGCTTAATAATAATTTATTAATCATTCCAAACCCTAACATGAAACCTAAAACAGCTTGAACAAGACTTCCTGCTAAAAGAGAAATCCACCAAATAGGAAATGTTGTTATCCATCCCATATTTAAAAATGCCGAGATAACACCCCAAACACCACCTAAACAAAAAATTAAACCAATCCAACCTTGGTAAGGTTCAATCTTGTCTAATAATTCTTTTGCATTCGGTTTTTTTGCTAAAATTAACGATGGTACTGCAATGATGCTTAAAAGGATTAATGTAATTCCGTAAATCATAATTTTTTTAATTTTTTAATAGATTAATTTTCTGATACAAAGTTGCATGATTTTATACTTCTATTTTAGACCAGACATAGTGAAATTTACCCCCCTACTTTCAGGGGTCTATTACTTAAATTAATCTAAAAGTCCTTGTTCTATTGCGTAACGCGTTAAACCAGCTATGTTACGAACGCTTAATTTTGAAATTAAGTTTTTACGATAACTCTCTATAGTGTGCGTACTTAAAAACAATTGAGATGCAATTTCTTTGGTGGTAAACTCTTTCGCTATGAGTTTTAGCACTTCTTTTTCTCTTTTAGTTAAAGAAACTTGAGGTTTAGATTTAGCAACAAACATTGCTTCCATTAATATATTTTTTATTCTTGGAGAAAAATAATTCTCCCCTTTTAAAATTGTTTTAATAGCCTTTAAAAGCTCAGATTTTTCAGCATTTTTTGACAAATAACCATTGGCTTCTGATTCTATTAAACTTTGAATTTTTATTGGTTCTTCTAACATACTAACTATTAACGTTTTTATCTCAGGAAACTGTTCTTTAATCGCTTTATTCAAGACTATACCATCCATCTCTGGCATATTAATATCTGTAATTACTAAGTCTATTTTTTGGGCCGAATTAACCTGTAAAAATTTAAGAACCTGTGTTCCTTTTGTTGCAGCTAATACAATAGTTATGTTTTTTTCTTCAGAAAGAATACTACGTAGTCCGTCTAAAAACATGCTATGATCGTCTGCTATTATTATAGAATATTGTTGTGTCATAATTAGTCTTGTTGTGGAATACTTATAGTTATTACTGTACCCCTGTTTAATGCTGAATCAATTGAAAATTTACCATTAAATATTTTAACTCTATGCGCTATATTTTGTATTCCTATTCCTTTATTTGTGTTCTTTACATCGAAACCAATACCATCATCTTCATAAAGAAGTTCAATACTATTTTCTTCTTTAAGTATGCTTATTTGTAAATCTATTTCAGCGGCATTAGCATGTTTAAAAGCATTGGTAATAAGCTCTTTTATTATATTTAATAAATTAGATTGTAGTGTGTAATTTAAAGTATTAACAGCGTTTTCAGGATAAGCCCTAAAATTGATAACCACAATATTGTTTTGTTTTAACGTCGTGATATAATTTTTAACTAAAACAGTGAAATTATTTTCTTTAAACTCATTAGGTATTAAACTATGTGAAATGTCTCTAACCTGTTGATATGTTTTTTCTAATTGTTCTAGTAAAGAACTTACTTCAGGATTACGATCTATTAAGTTATTCATTTGTAGTTTTATACCTGCAATATTCCCCCCTATACTATCATGTAGCTCTCTGGCAATACGATCTCTTTCTTTATTTTGAACAATAATGGTGTTCTTTACTAGCTCTAATTCTTGGGTTTGTAATATCGAAGTCATTTCTCTTTCACTCAATGCTTCTTGTTGTTTACTAAGTAAACTTTGTGTTTGAAGCTTTTGATAATACACTATTAACAATAAAATTATAGGTATAAGAATGATAAAAAAACCAATAAGAAATGCATACTTTATTGTTTTTTGATACTCAATTTCTGTTTGTTTATTTACTTGATCTTCTTGAAGTATATTTATCTTTTTTTCCTTTTTTAATGTTTCATATTTAAACTCTAAATCTCTAATAAAACGTTGGTTTTGGTTCGTTATAATTTTACGATTTATAGCATCTAACTGCGTTTTTAGATTGTATGCGTTTTTAAAATCTTTTTTGGCAACATAAAGTTGCACTAAAGCTCTAATTATTTTTTGTTGTAAATTTAATTGATTCCATTGCACAGCATTAACATATGCTGTAGAGAGTACCATTTCTGCAACTTCATAATTTTTGAACTTATTATAAACTTCACCTTCACTTAAAATAATAGAAATGTAAATATCATAATAACCTCCTGTTAATGCCTGGTTTTTAATTTCTGAAAAAATTGAAAGAGATTCATTAAACGTACCTTCCAATACCGCTAATTTTCCTAAGGCTGCTCTTAATCTTAAATAAATCTTAGGGTATTTCTTTTTATTTATAGTGCTTAACGTAGATTTAATTAAATTTTTAGCCTTATCCGGTTGATAATTTAATACATAATAATTTGAAGTTGCAATTTTATAATAAAACAACAATGGTTTAGTGTTACAAATAGGTTTTAATTCGTCTAAAATAGATTTTACTTTTGTTACATCTTGTTTTAAAATATAAGTATCTGCTAAAGCTAATTGAAAACGTTGAAATAGTAATTCATTATTTTCCGCTAACGTAATACCTTCTATAAAATAACCAATCGATTCATCTAGAAGCCCCATACTTTGTGAGCCTAACCCTTTATAAAACAACGATTTTAATTGATACTTTTGTTTAAACTCATTTTTGAATTTAATATTTAAAATTTCATTTTTAATTTCAGTACCGTAATAAAAAAGAGAGTCTGCATTGTTTGAGCGTAAAAATTGACTTGCAATACTATCTAAAAGCACAAGTCGATCACTCGATTCTGTAGCATTATACAACGATTTATATAGTTGACGATTAACTACTTCTGGGTTGTGCCCAAACATTATAAAGTTATCTTTATCTTGAGCATAAATTATAGATGACAAAACAAAAAGAAGCAGTGCTAAAGTTTTAGATATGTAATTGATAAATTGTTTCATTTAAAACAAAGCTATTTATTAAACAACAATATTAAACTATATATTAAACAATAGTTTCACTGTTTTCAGGGTTTTTGTAAACTTATAGATACTAATTATTCATTTTCATCTCTGTATTTATATATATACAAAACCATAAAAAGACAAATAATAAACTTAGAGCTATTAATTTTTGATTAATAATAGTATTACTTTTGAAATATGCAGGACATACCAATTCAAATCAATCTAATTTCATTTGTAATATTTTTAGGAATATTTCTTGGCTTTTTCCTGTCGTTTTTTTTCATCCAAAAATCATGGAAAAAAAGTGCACCAAATTTAATCATGGGTTTTTTTATTTTAGCCATATCACTTTCAATGTTAGAAGGTTGGTTGAATTATACAAGATTGATTTTTAAATTTTTATGGAGTACTAATTTTGCTGAACCTACTAATTTTATTATCGCACCTCTCCTATATTTATTTGTTATCTCTCAGTTTAAAAAAGTAAAATCAACGACATATTGGATGCATTCTGTACCATTTATAATTTGGATACTATATTGTGTCTTCTTCTTTATTCAACCAGATATATTTAAATATAATTCAAATATTGAAGTGATGCAGTTAGATATTCCTTATATCATAGCAAATCAATTGATACCTGATAACCCTTTTGGTATTAGAAGTTATGTAAACGTATTAACAGGAATTTCATTTATTATTTATAATACACTAATTGTTAGATTTCTGATTTCAAAATCAAAGAAACTTGATCAGAACCTATGGAAAACAAGTGATAGAACATTAATTTCACTACGCAATTCATTATATCATTTTTTGGTGATTATAGCAATATTTGTTACTGTTAAAATGATCTTTAAAAACGATGTTGGCGATTATTTCATTTATTTGTATTTATCATTTATGCTATTTATGACAACTGTACAAGTCATGAATAAATCAACGTATTATAATGAAGTTTCAACGTTCTTAGAGGGCCCCGTTTTAAAGTACCAAAAATCATCTTTATTAGAAGAACAGAAAAATGATATTCTTGATGCCATTTTATATCAGATGAAAAATGAAAAATTATTTATTAAAAGTACCGCATCATTATCTGGTTTATCTAAAGCAATACATCAAAGTCCACATCACGTATCACAAGTTATAAATGAAAAATTAAATCAATCTTTTTTTGAAATGTTAGCTTCCTACAGAGTTGAAGAAGCAAAGAGTATTTTAAAAACAGCATTGGGTAAAAAAATAACGATTGAAGAAGTAGCTGAATGTGTTGGTTATAACTCAAAATCGGCATTTAATTCAGCTTTTAAGAAAACAACTTCACAAACACCTTCTCAATTCAGAGATTCATAACCCGCTGTAAATCAACAATAAATTGTACTGTATTATAAGTTAGAACACCTAACTTATAGGGAAACTCGTTCATAACTACCTTCTGTTTATACTTTTGAATAAAATTAAAAGACAAGCAGTTATGGGCTCAAAAGTTGAAACAAAAATAGAAAGACAATATTTTATAGATTGGTTAAGAATAGGACTTATTATAAGTGTATTCTTTTTTCATGTAGGTATGATATTTAGGACAGAAAATTGGCATGTAAATAGTAAAGTAACCTTTGAATTTTTAGAACCTATTATGTGGTGGTTTCATATTTGGCGTATGCCTTTATTATTTTTAGTTTCAGGTGTTGGTACTTATTATGCCATTGGCCACAGAACAAGCTGGCAGTATTTAAAAGAACGGTTTACAAGATTGTACATTCCATTTACAGTTGGATTTTTCACATTGGTACCGTTAATGGTTTATGTAGAACGTATCCCAAAATATGCTTCATTTTTAGAATTTATTCCACATATGTTTGATGGTGGACCTTATCCTATAGGTAATATTTCATGGCACCACTTATGGTTCATTTTATACTTGTTTATCATTTCATTAATAATAACCCCTTTTTTAAATTATACGAAAAGCGGACATTACAACATGGTAAGAGGTAAGTTAATCGCAGTTGTTTCAAAAAAAATGGGGTTAAATTGGTTACTGCCTATCATCATTATATCCCAACTAATTTTAAGAGAATATTTTCCAAAAAGCACACATGCTTTATACAATGATTGGGCATACTTTACCTATTATTTAATTTTCTTTATAAGTGGTTTTATGCTTTTTACGAGTCCAAAAGTGATTCAAACACTAACTAAAAATAGACGATCATACCTATATCAATCAATCTTATTTACGGTACTGTATTATCTAAATATTTATCTGGTAAAAAACAGTGATGTTAGACATTATTTATATTTAGGAACTAGTTTAATTGTAGCATGGTCTTGTGGTTTAACAGCAATAGGCTATTTCAAACAATACTTTAATAAAGACCATAAGTATAGAAAGGTACTGAATGAAGCCATTTATCCATTCTATTTATTACATCAACCAGCGTTAATATTTGTAGGGTATTTTGTTTTAGAATGGAATGTGTCTTATGGCCTTCAAGCACTACTAATAATTGTTTTATCTTTAGTCTCAATACTACTTACATATTGGTTTATTATTAGAAAATTCAATATTTTAAGAGTTTCTTTTGGCTTGAAAATGAACTTGAATAAAAATGTAATAAAACATAGTTCTGTGAAAAATCAAATCGCTTTAGATAAATAACAAACAGTATAATTTAATTATCATTACTCATGAAATTATTCAAAAATCTTAGAAAAACTTTTATTAAAGAAGGCAATATCAAACGCTATTTATTATACGCCATTGGTGAGATATTTCTTGTAATGATTGGTATAAGTTTGGCGTTTCAGGTTAGTAATTGGAATGATCGTAGAATAAAAGATAATACCGAAGTTCGGTATTATCAAAATATAAAGGGGCAAATAAAAGATGATGTAGTACTAATAAAAGAACAAATTAATTTCAATAATTATTATTTGACTGAATTTAAGTTTGCCAATCAGATTATTGAATCAAATAACCAAAGTAAAATTGATACTCTTGGGCTTATTGTTCGTGATCTTACACAATATTCAGATTTTGATAAAAAAGGGAATATATATGAAACACTTGTAAATAGTGGTGAAATAAAATTACTTAGAAATCATAAAATTGTAAGCCATATAAGAATGTTGGAAGAAAAGTATAATTATGCCAATAGAATGGAGAATATCCATTATGATGCCATGATGAAGCATGTTATTCCTGCAATAAAATCTATTATTAAATTCTCTGATGGTTCTGTACAGCAACCTGAACAATTATATTCTTATGAATTTCAAAATCTGGTAATATCACTTATACAAGTTATGACTGAAAAGGATAAAGTATATCATGAGATTTT
>CBDTZS010000023.1:0-31669 GCA_965364955.1 uncultured Tenacibaculum sp.
GTCCACTTTTGAGCAGATATTGTGAGTTTAGATAACTCTTTAGATTCTTGATATGTAGCTAAAATTTACACGATGTATTGGCATCTATTGGTTTTGAAAAAAATTATAAAAAAAAGCGTCCAAAAAATTAATTTTGGACGCTTTTACTATATTTTAAAAGTTTTTCACCTATAACATCGACCTAAAAAGTCGCAGTTTAGCGCCCGATTTATGTGATTTTAATATGTTCATAGGTTATTACTTTTGTTTTTTCTTATTTATATTAGTGCAAATATGCGATAATTAATGAATTACCTCCAAATTTAATTTTCACGGTCTAATTTATTATTAAAAAATAGACTACTATTCCTTACTTGTAATCTCCACTCGTTACGAACTAGTAAGAGCATTTAAATATATAAAGTTTGGTTATAAAACTTAGTTCTTACTGAAACCAATAAATCATTTACCTCTTTCAGATTAGGCTTTTCTTTTAAACTTGAATCTTCATAACTATTCTCTAGCTTTTTTCTTATTTCCTCTGCCTTTCCAACCAAATCATCATACTCAAAATCAGCTTTTTTTATAGACAGTAAAAAAATTCTATCTGTTCTTTTTACATTGATTTCACTCGTATCTCCTATCTCTTTCGCCATATGTAACAAACGAAACGTATGCATCATGTTTTTAGCATCGTAATTTTTATCATGAGAAATATTGTTTTTATAACGTTCATCGTTTCTTTTTTCAACCCAGGTCCAATATTCTTTATACTTTTTACAATATGATGAATATCCATCTAAATTAAAATAGAGCATTGCAATTGGTTCTTCTTCTTTTGATATAGAACTTGTGCATACTTCATTAGCATTCTCTTTAGCTACACCTTTGTAATTTTTATGTTTATTATAAAATAAATTATAACAATCTTTAACATGTATAACTTTAGCTAAACCACAATATTTATTTTCTAAATTATTCTCTTTTAAAAAAGAATACAGAGAAACAGTTTTTTTACCAGCTCTTATAATGCAAAAATCTTCAACAGATTTCCTTTCTTTTTCAACAGGATTAACAATTTTCTTATTCAATCCTCTTGCTTTTTTTATTTGAGTAAAAGCATAATTAGCAAAAGTATTCTTGCATAATTTTGAAAGAAAAATCTCTTTCTTTATTTCATCAAATAAAGAGTGCTTATATAAGATACATTCTTCTGGAATATTCAGCATTTCTAAAATATTAGGATTGTTTTTTGAACATAATTCAATAAATTTTCTCAATTCATAATATGCTATATCGTTGGTTTCATTATTTATTTGACCAACATAATCTAATGAATAAAACTGTTCCTTCGGTAAAATAAAAACACCTCTAATATCTGTATCAGAATTAGGAGTAGCAAGACCATAAGCCCTACTACCACTAATGCATTCAAAAATTATACTTCCTGATTTTTTTAATTCTTCAATTGTTTTCATTGGTTACTATTTTATATAGAAAACTATTTATTCTTTCACTATTTGGTTTTCCTGAAGAAAGTGATTTTGCATATTTATTATTATCAGTTATTAATTCTGAAATCAGCTTTACAACTTCTTTGTTCTTTGGGTGTAAATAGCATTCATTCTCTTTACTTTTTACACTTATTAAATTTCTTATTTCACTTTCTAAACTACTATTAACCAAATACAACATATCTTCAAAAACTACTGGTGGCAATGAATTGTTTTCCAATATCCATTTCCCTGCTAGTGAAGTTCTTAATGCATAAAAAAAATCTTTTAACTTAATTTCTTCTTTTGTTAATTTTTCTTCAAACTTTTTACTCATACTTAAATAATGAAACATAGAAGCGATAGGTGAAAAACATGCTGTTCCTATTGATCTTAATTCCTTTATTATAATATCATCTCCTTTATATATTATTGGAGAATATAAATGCTCTAATGCTGGTATGTTTGATTTCATCATTAGTTTTAGTTGCTTTTTTAACTCCCAACCTACGGCATCAAAATCACCATCCATTATATCTATAGTATCTTTTTTTTCAGACACTGATAAATACCAATCTAATGGTTTTGTATATATAAAACGTACGTCATAATCAGAATCTGGAGAAGCAAAGCCCCAAGCCCTACTTCCCGATTCACAAGCAAAAAGAATATTTACTTTTTTATCTTCTTCTATTTCTATTAACCTATTTTTTATTTCTGTTTTCATTTTAAACCTAAAAATCTAAGAATTATATTATAAACCGAGCTATCTGTATTATCTTTCTTTGATGTATACGTATTTGGTTTTTGTCTTTCTGTTTTAGCATAATTAAAATTATCATAACTTATATCCGTTAAAAAGCCTATCCAATCTTCATTTTCGCCATAAAAATTAAATTTATCAATAACCAACTCAGAATACTCCTTTGCGTTTTTATTAATTTGATCTTCATTCATTATACTGTAGTTAGACCCTATTTCTAAAATATTATTAATTTCATCATTAAGTCTATAAAAGCTATAAAAAATATTATATTCATAATCATTCTCAATATACTGTTGTGAAAGAAAATCAATAAGACTATAAAATTCTTCATTCACTTCATTTTGAGTTATCTTTAAACATCTTTCATAAACTTTTAAGCTTAAAAGTTCTTCTTTAGAATAAAGTACGTTTATCAAATTCAATAATTCCTTCTTACTATTCTCTGATTTATAATTAATATTAACTATATCAAAAAGTAATGATTTTGTATCTAACTCTGTTTTTTCTATTAATTGATATAGAAACTTTTCAAAAACCTCTATATCAATCACGTCTGTTAAAAATTGATAAGCTTTCTTTTTTAATTCTTTATTCATTATTTCTTGTTAATTAAACCTCTCAGGTTTTATATACTTAAGAAGTTATCTCCATTTCTAATTTATCTTCTTTTATTCTTCCAAGGAGCATTTTTCTGCCAATTCCCTGCCATAATACAACCATAAGGTAATACTTCATCAATTACTTCTCCTAAACCAAATTCTTCCATTTGATTTCGTACTGTTGCTGCATTTTTATAAGCAGATGGTAATTCGGTGATATCAATCTCTTCAGAGAAAAAACGGATATCTAATCCTTTTGTTTCTTCTTCAAAAATCTCTTGAATCGTTCCTGTTTTACTTTTTCTATGTTGTGTTCTACTCACATTACGTCCTGCCCCGTGTGGCGCAAAACCTAAATTATTTTCTGTCGTATTTCCTTGAACAATTAAAACAGGTTCAGACATATTTAACGGAATTAAACGAGGTCCCGTTATATCTGGCATAAACTTCGGATCTAATGGTGTTGCTCCTTTTGCATGGTAAAATAAATCACCATCTTTAAAAACAAAATTGTGCTCGTTCCAAAATCTGTTTTCCTTCTCTATTCCTAATTTTTCTAAGGTTGCATCGTGTAAAACCTCATGATTCAACTTTGTCCACTTTCTAATAATCTGCAATGCCTCCCAATATGCTCTTCCTTCATCTGTTTCAAACGGAATCCATGCATTTTGTTTTAATGTTTGTGGCGATAATTCTTGTCTAAAACGTTCCGCAACGTGCATCCCTCTGTTATACAAATTAGCTCCAAAACCTCTACTTCCATGATGTGTTACCAACATAGTGTTACCTGTATTCTTAGATTTACCAACAAATAAAAAGTGATTTCCATCTCCTTGAGTTCCTAAATGACTTCTTGCCGCAGAAATACATTTTTGATTGTTTAAAAATGGATTTGCTTCAATTTCGGTTAACAAATCGGCAGGTAACCGAAATTGTGTATTTCTATCTCTTCCTCCCGGTCCGAAGTGCGTAATTGAATGTGCTGCATCTAAAACGTCTTTCGGATTTGCATCTCCAAAATCTGTTAACATTACAGAACAGCAAATATCTGCAGAGTGCATTCCTGGATGAATCGCATTTTTGGCAACTACAATTCCACCAACAGGTATTGTTCCCGATCCACCAGTAGGACACGCATCTGGCATAATAGCTCCGTTTACAATCGTAGGTGTTTTCATTAATACTTCCATAGAACCTACAACAGAGTTCACATTGGTTTCTTCCAACTCATTTTCTGCTTTAATATTAATTTTAAAATCAATTGGTTTTTTAAATAATGGAATTTCTGGTTCAGGACGAAATTGCTCTAAGTAGGCTACTATTTCTTCTTTAGATAATTCATTCGTATTAATATATTCGATCGCTTCTGGAAACCATTTTGCTGGTTTAAATCCCATTTCGATTATTTCTTTTCCTGTTATTTTCATTTTATTTTTCATAGTTTCCATTTCTTTGCTCCATAAACTCCTCGTTTTATGGAGCGATTACTTGAAAGAGTTTAATCTCTTTCTTATGATTCCGTTGCAAATATTCTACATAAGTGCGCAATCTTTTTGCGTAGCTAAAATTAATTGCTATTTTTATTGAAATTTTTATGTAAATGGATTTAAAAAAACGGATTCACAAATTAGTTTCTAACTATACCAAAGATGAAAACCGAATAGAATTGTTATGGAAAGACATACATAAACACTATTCTGAAAAGCATAGAGCATATCATAATCTTAACCATTTAACAGAAATTTTTAAATATGTTGATGTATACAAGCAGCATATAGAAAACTACGATTCTTTAGCGTTCTCTATATTCTACCATGATATTATTTATAATATTTGGAAAGAAGACAACGAAGAAAAAAGCGCCGATTTTGCTGTTAAGCACTTATCAAAAACAAATATTGAAACTTCTTTTTTAGAAACCATTCATCAGCAAATAACAGCAACTAAAACCCATGAAGCTACTAATAACGATACCAAATGGATGGTAGATTTCGACTTAGCTATTTTAGGAGCATCCGCTGAAACTTATATTAATTACACGAAGAAAATTAGAGAAGAATACAAGTTAGTGCCCAAACTACTTTATAAAAAAGGACGTAAAAAAGTGCTGCAACATTTTATAGATAAACCATTTATTTATGCCACAGAAGAATTCAGAGGATTATACGAAGACCAAGTAAAATACAATTTAACAAACGAATTAAACGGATTATAAAATGGCTTCAAATAAAAATGCACTTATAAGATATAAAACAATAGACCAGTGTTTACGAAATACGATGAAACGGTGGACTTTAGATAATTTAATTGATGCTTGCTCCGATGCTTTATATGAATATGAAGGAAAAGACGTGTATGTAAGCAAACGAACTATTCAGTTAGATATTCAGTTAATGCGAAGTGATAAACTTGGTTATAATGCGCCTATTGAAGTGTATGAACGAAAATACTATCGCTATGCAGAAGAAGGCTATAGTATTATGAATATTCCAGTTACAGACAATGATGTGAAAATTATAAATGAATCAATTCAGGTACTTCGTCAATTTAAAGATTTTTCTTTATTTAAAGAAATGGACGGAGTTTTACAACGATTGGAAGATTCTGTTTATGCATCCCAAAAAACAAACAGACCTATTATTCATTTAGATAAGAACGAGCAATTAAAAGGGTTAGAATATATTGATCCTATTTACAAAGCTATCCAAAATAAAAAAGTAATTACAGTTACTTATCAATCCTTTAAAGCGCATAAAGCAAGTGATATGACGGTGCATCCTCAACTATTAAAAGAATACAATAATAGGTGGTTTGTATTAGCTGTTCATAAAAAACAATTTATAACACTTGCTCTCGATAGAATATTAAATATTTTTTCTAATGAAAAAATGGAATACAATGATTTAGCAATTGATGGTGATGTATATTATAAAGATGTAATTGGAGCTACTGTGGCAAACACACGTCCACAACGTATTCAATTTTGGATCGATAAAAAAAATGCTCCGTATGTAATTACGAAGCCCTTTCATAAAAGTCAACGATTGATTAAATATACCGAAGATGGTGTTATATTTAATATTCTAGTTCAAATAAATTATGAATTAGAACGTATGATTCTTGGTTTTGGTGATGCTATTGAAATTCAAAAACCAGAAAAACTTCGTAAGCGAATGATCGATAAATTACAAAATGCGGTTAAAATATATTCTTAATTTAAAAACTAAATAAAGTTGATTAAACTTTACTTAAATTTAATTTCTCTCCTAGATAAACAAGTTTTGTTCCTTTTTCTATTTTATCTAGAACATCATATGTATTTGTAAGAATATCGAGCTCATTATTTGAGTGTTTTAAAAATAAAGGGACAATGCTTTTATTCTCTTTAGATATTTTTACAAAGTCATGATAAGCTTCTTTTGTTTCAATAGAGACTTCATAAATGTTTGCATTTTTTTCAGCAACTTCTGTTAAGGATATAAAATCATTTGAATAAGAAAAGAGTTCTTCTTTTAAGTTATCTATTCCAATTTCCTCTTTACTCGGGATTCTGTATGCGCCATTCTCTCCAAACTGATTTTTAAAATTAGTTATAGCATATTTATTTATATCTGTATTACCTGTTAAAGCAATTAAATATCCAATATTGTTTAATTCAATATTATCTACTAATTCATCAGAATATATATCTACATTTAAGGCTTCTAAGCCTAAATTCACTGCCTTTTCAATATTGGTTTTATTAGAATCTATCAATACAACTTGTTTTCCTATTTTGTCAAAATATTGCGCAATCGCCCTTGAAAAACTTGAAGCTCCTATAATTAATATACCCTCAGATTTCTTTAAAAAAACGCCTGCCAATTTCGCGAAAAATCGAGCCGTTGTTGCATTTAAAAGCACTGTTCCTAACACAACCATAAAAACTAAAGGTGTAATATATTCTGCTCCTGAAATTCCTTCTTTGGCTAATTTCAACCCAAATAAAGACGCAATACCTGCGGCAACGATTCCTCTAGGGCCAACCCAACTGATAAATAATTTTTCATTAAACTTTAAAGTAGAATTCATCGTTGATAAAAACACTCCTAATGGTCTAATTAAAAATACAATAATTGCAAAAAGACTCAACGTTTTCCAATTATAAATAAGAATTAATTCTTTCATATTAATATTAGCTGATAATAATATAAATAGAATTGAGATTAATAATATACTTAGCGATTCCTTAAAGTATAAGAGTTCTTTTAATTGAGGTAAATTAGAGTTTCCTAATACCATTCCCATTACAACAACAGCCAGTAAACCAGATTCATGGGCAAAAGTATCAGATAGTACAAAAACACCTAGAACAAATGCTAAAACGACTACATTTAATAAATAATGGGGAATTAGTTTTTTTCTCATAGAAAAACTAAGTCCGTGTGCAAAAGTGAATCCAAAGGTTGTTCCGAATAAAACAATTTTACCAAACTCAATAAACGCGGTTTTAGTAAATGCACTACCTCCACCAGCACTAATAAATTCAAATACCAAAACAGCGACTAAAGCACCTATTGGGTCAATTAAAATTCCTTCCCATTTTAATACAGCTGATATATCTTTTTTTAAAGGTATGTTTCGTAAAATTGGTGTAATTACAGTTGGCCCTGTAACGATAATTAATCCTGAAAACAGAAAAGAGATCTCCCAACTTAACTCGAAAATAAATTGAACTGCTATTGCAGCTCCAAAAAATGTAATAGCAGAACCTAAAGTTATAAGCTTAGTAATTACTGGACCAACGTTTTTGATTTCACTTAACTTTAAAGTTAATCCACCTTCGAAAAGAATAATACTAATGGCTAAGGAAACAAAATAGAATAAACTTTCTCCTGGGAAAAGTCCGTTTTTGCCATTCCAAATGGGTTCTATCCATTTGCTCCCATCTTCACTTAAAAATGTAGCTGCTATTGGTCCGACCAATAAACCAATTAATATTAATGGTAAAATTGCAGGTATCTTAAACTTCCATGCAACCCATTGGGCTAGTATACCTAGTATAATAATTCCTGCTAACTCTACCATTTTTTTATTATTTTTCCACTATTAAGTAGTAGATTATCAGTAAATATATTGAATTGTTTAAAAATTTACAAACGCAATAATATTTAGCTGATCTCTATTTGCATTCTCAAAAAACTGATTCATATACCCCGCTTCTAATCTTATATTTTTATTCAAATGATATCCTATTCCTCCATAGAGTCTGTTTCTATCAAATACTGAAGATTTAGTATTTAAAAAGATTTCATTGTAGGCTGAAACGTAATAATTATTTTTCTCTTTTTTAGTTAATGGAATATTTAGTCCTAAGAAATATCGAAAACGCATTTTAAAATCACTTTCAACAAAACGTTGCTCGAATCTATATCTATGATTTAATTTTACACTCCCTATTTTTTGTTTTGATGTAAATTGTTGAAAAATTCTATGCTCGTTTACAGCTATTTTTTCATCTGTACTACCCACATAGTTTTCTGATAAAATATAACCATACCCAAATAAAACATTGTTTTTACCTTCATTAAAAGTATACCCTAATCCTGTACGTAATAACAATTGCTCAAGATCTCCGATAGCATTATAATTTCTATATTGAACCTCATGATGTAGATTCCATTTTTTATCCAATTTCTTATTTCCAATATAAATCAACCAGTTTCCTAAATTACTATCTTGACTTTGAACTAAAGAAGGAAGCATTAATCCGAAGATTAATGCTGCAATTTTAAGACTATTTTTTAGTTTGTTTTTTTTCATTTTACAACGATTAATAAAAAGTTACTACCCCTGAATGAATGTCATACATTGCTCCTATGATTTTAATTGCTCCTTCATCTTCCATTTCTTTTAAAACAGGACTATTAGCACGAATATTATCAATGGTTAAATGAACATTTTTTTCTGCAACAGTATTTACAAAATCAATATTACTTGAATTTCTTAAACTTAAATCCGTTGGCTCAGTAACCGCTTCAACAGCTGGTTTTATTTTGTTAATTAAAGCAGTTAAGTTTCCTAGTTTAGCATCATCACAAGCACCTTTTATAGCTCCGCAAGCCGTATGTCCTAAGACAACAACAACTTTTGTTCCTGCTAATTTACAAGCAAACTCCATGCTTCCTAAAATATCTTCATTTACAAAGTTCCCTGCAACTCTTGCACTAAAAACATCTCCAATACCTTGGTCAAAAATTAATTCTGATGAAACTCTAGAATCGATACAACTTAAAATTGTTGCAAAAGGATATTGACCTGTACTAGTATCTGAAACTTGCCCTAATAAATCTCTTTCTACAGCTTTATTAGTTCGAAATCTTTGGTTTCCTTCCTTTAATAAATTTATTGCTATTTCTGGGCTTATTGTTGCTTGAGTTTCTTTTGTATATGCTTTCATACTAATTGTTTTTATGTGGTTAAAATAAGTGAGCAATTAAGATTCTTAATTACCTCATTAATGGTAGTGTTTGTTGAATTTTTAATGTTTTTTTCTCTATTTACAAAGAGTAAATTAACATTGCTTTTTGAAAGGTAATTAGAGATACTCTTTAGAGCATTATCTCCTTTTTCAAAAACATATTCAACTATTTTTTTAGTATCTAAAAGGTCATCTTCTTTTAAAGTAATAGCATTTTCTGCTATTTTAAAAGAGGTTATCTTTTTTTGTGTAGAACTTATAATTTGCTCTGTAAACGCATTATTAAGTTTTGCATTATTAAATAAGCCTAAAGACAATTCTTCATTTGGTTCTAAGCTATTTTCGTCACCAGCAATCACAATCGTTCCTTGGTGCTTATCAAGTACATATTGCGTAATATTATCACCAATAAAAGATACTATTTTAGACTTTCTTTTTCCTAAAACAATTATATCTGGTTTATATTCATCAATACATTTACCTATTTCGTTTTTCACATTCCCAATGGTAAATTGATGATTTATAGCTACATTAAAATCAGCTGAAATAGGATTTATTAAATCTTTTATTTTTTTATTTGTTGCCAAATATTCTTCATTAATAATTCTCATTGCTGATAATTGACTTTCCTTCTCTACAACTTCCGTTGGCTTTTTTACATAAAAAAAATTAATATCTGCATTTACTATTTTAGCTAGACTTACGCTACTCTTTACTATTTTTAGGGTAGATGTATTGAAATCAGATAGCACTAGTATTTTGTGTTTACTTTTCATAATTTTAATTTATGCTGACTTTGGTCTTAATTTAAAGAATTCAATAAAACTGTCCGGGTTTTCAATAATACCTCTTTCTGAGATTAATTTAATATCTATATTTCTCTCTTTTGCTTTAAAGGCAAAATCTTCCAATATTTCTACAATATCATTATCTAAATACCTAGTTTTCCTTACATCTAATTCTAAAGAAGTTTCTTTTGGTAAACTGTCTAATTCTTTTAATATGGCTCCTTTATTGAAAAATGTAACTTCTTCTGCAAGCGTCATTTTAATCTTATGCTTTCCATTACTTTTATCTTCAATATGTAAAAAGTGTGAGTTTTGGAAACTTTTAATAAGAATTACAACAATACCTACTGCTAATCCTAAACCTATACCATATAGTAAATCGATAAAAACAATACCAAAAACAGTCACTGTAAAAGGAATAAATTGTTTCCACCCTAAGTCATACATTTGTTTAAAAAGTGCCGGTTTAGCCAATTTATATCCTACTATTAATAAAATTGCAGCTAAGACTGACAATGGTATCTTATTTAATAATGTTGGTATTAAAACCACTGAAATTAATAAAAAGAAACCATGAATTATAGCAGACATTTTAGTTCTTCCTCCAGATTGAATATTAGCTGAACTTCTAACGATTACTTGCGTAATTGGTAAGCCTCCAATCATACCAGAAATGATATTACCAGTTCCTTGTGCTAACAATTCTCTATTTGTTGGTGTTACATTTTTATGAGGATCTATTTTATCAGTAGCTTCTACACATAATAACGTTTCTAAACTTGCTACTAAAGCAATCGTAAATGCTATAACCCAAACTTGTGGATTTGTTATTACCGCAAAATTCGGAAAACTAAATTGTCCTAAAAAAGAATCAAAACTATCTGGAATAGGAACACTTACCAAATGTGAAGCACTAATACCAAACGTAGCATTAGATTCTGTGGCAAAAAAGTAAACAATACCCGCTACAACAGTTACTAAAGGCCCTTGTATTAATTGAAAAAATTTTCCTTTTTTTGATAAAACACTACTCCAAAGTAATAAAATCCCCAAGCCAATGGTTCCTATTAAAGTAGCACCTAAACTAATATTATTTAATGATTTGAAAATTTCTGAAAATGTATTTTCTCCATCTATTTGAGAAAAGGCAAAATCTCCTTCCAGACTGGAATCATACCCGAAAAAATGAGGAATTTGTTTTAAAATAATTATAATTCCTATTCCTGTTAACATTCCTTTTATTACAGATGACGGGAAATAATATCCAATAATACCCGCTTTTAAAAATCCAAAAACTAATTGAATAACCCCACCCAAAACTACAGCAACTAAGAAGTTTTCATAACCTCCTAAATCAGCAATGGCTGTTAAAACTATCGCTGCCAATCCTGCTGCTGGCCCACTTACTCCTATTTTCGACCCACTTAAGGCACCTACTACTATACCTCCAATAATTCCTGCTATTACGCCAGAAAAAAGAGGTGCACCACTCGCTAATGCAATACCCAAACATAATGGTAGTGCTACAAAAAAAACGACTATACTCGCTGGTAAGTCTGTTTTAATACTTTTAAACATGTTATATATGATTTTATTAGTTCTTTAAAACTAAAAATTATTGAAAAAAATTACAGCCTTCTAAAAAGGCTAAAGAGTGTTATAATAGCCGTAAATCTGGTGGTGGAGAGATAATATTCAAATCTGGTTTAGTATATTTTTTATAAAAATATACTAAACTGTTTTCTGTAGCTGAAAAAACTACATGGTAATGACTAATTTCGATCGAAGCTAAAAAAACTTCAATACTTACATCTTTTTCATTCCCTTTTTCTTCATCTTCAGCGCTAGAAAAAATAATAGAAACGTCAATAGTATCATCAACTATCAGAAGAATAGTTGGTGTCGCTATAAATAATAAAAAGGCTACGGATAAAAATGTAGCTATTCCATTTTTTGACATTTATTTTTTCATTTAATCAAGTGCAAATATACCAATACTTTTCAAAATGATAGTAAAGCTATCATAATAAATTGTTAAACTTTTCTATCTTTGATAAAAACAGACGTTAATTAGCATCATAATATGAGTATAGAAATTAAAATATCTTTGAATGAAGGCCTGTATTTAAAAGAACCACAAGAATCGAAGCTTGGTAAAAATATTATAAAGCATAGTATTTTAATGATTGATAAATTTGGCTTTGAATCTTTTAACTTTAAAAAATTAGCTAAAGAAATAAATTCTACCGAAGCATCTATATACAGGTACTTTGAAAATAAGCATTTGTTATTACTTTTCTTAGTGAATTGGTATTGGGAATGGGTAAGTTACCTAATCAGAATTAATACCATGAATGTTGATGATCCCCAAAAAAAAATACACATAATTATTCACTCTTTTGTTTCTGCGTCTAAAGATAATCCTGGAGTAGTTTATGTAAATGAAAGTAAGCTACACAATATTGTTATTTCTGAAGGGATGAAAGCTTATCATACTAAAGAAGTAGATAACGAAAACTCTAAAGGTTTTTTTAAGAGTTATAAAAATTTAGTGAAATCGGTTTCTGATGTTATAAGTGAAATAAATTCAACCTTTAAATATCCCTTTGCACTGGCTACTAATTTATTTGAAATGTCTAACAATCAAATTTATTTCGCAAAACATCTTCCAAAACTAACTGATATTTCTAGTGAGGAAGACAATGTTAATGAAGTAGAAGATATGTTAAATTATTTTATTGAAAAGTTACTGATTTAATATTAAGAATCAACTTCATTAACACATTACTTAAAACACTATAATTCAAGGCAATAAAATAAACTCAAAAAAGGAGAATCTTACACATCCCTCCTATTCAAACGACTATAAAATAAAAGAAAATAGATTCATTTTAATTTATGTTAGCTGACGATTTTTTTCCATTCATTATCAAATTACCCGCTCATCAGCTTTATAAGCTCCACGTCGGTGTAATATCCATTGTGCTTCATCTAACGGATTTACGCCTTTATATTCTCGAGTAGTTCCTTCGTCTTTAGGGCACGTATCATAACCATGAAACTGTAATCTAATACGTAACTTACCACTTGTTATTGTATTTAATTTCATGCTAAAATCTAAAGATGTTGCAACTGGAATGGTTCCTTTTAAACGAAATGTATCATCAATAAATTGCGGTGTATCAAAAGTAGCTCTTCGTGTACTCAATTCAGAAGCTATTTTTCCTAATAACGCTTCGTTCGCTTTTATTTCAAAACTTAAAATAGGCTCTAATAAATGAGTTCCGCCTATTTTTAATCCTTGCATAATTCCCATAGGAGTTGCTAAATTAAAATCTCCAGGTCTGGAATGTACATTATGGTCTTCTCCTTTTATTAAAGTGATTTTTACATCAGTAACTTCCCATCCAAAAATACCTTGTGCTAAAGCTTTGGGAATGGTACGTTCTATTTCACTTTGATATTTAATATGTACATCATTTTGTGAAACTATAGAACTATAACTAACCCCAGAATTTAACGGTCCAGGTTCTATTAAAAAAGTCATGATAGCCCAACAAGGTTTAGGCATCCAGTATCGAATGTATCCTTTTGCTTTTGTACTGATAGTTTCTTTGTATACTACTTGAGGATCGGTAAAACGTGCTTTTATTGAAAAACGTTCTTTTAAAACGTGTTCTAATATTTCAATCTGCATTTGCCCCATTAGTAATAATTGCAACTCTTTTTCAGCCTTAAACCATTTGAAATTTAAAGACGGATCTTCTCTATCTAATTGCTGAAGGGCTTCTGCTAAGGCATTATAATCAGCATTATCATCTGGAATAACCTGTACGGTAAGAACGGGGATATGTAACTGAGGTAATTTAGGAATTCCTTCAGGGCTTCCTAAAATATCACCAGATTTTGTTCCTAAAACTCCAGTAACTACACCTATATCACCAGCAGTTAAAATAATATTGTCAATGTATTTAGTGTGATGTAACTGTTTAGTTTGATTTATTTTAGTCTCTAACTGTTGCGTATGATTGTAAATAGTAGATTTAGAAGATAATTCTCCTGAAAAAACTTTTACATGCGCCATCGTACCAAAAACTTTATGATGCTCTAACTTAAAAACAAATGCAGAAAGCTCTTTTATTGTCGTTGTTTTAGACCTTGGGCAATAATCAATTATTCCATCCAATAGTTCGGTTACTCCAATATTATTTTTAGCAATTCCGGTATAAATAGGAGTAATCTTATTGTAAATAGTGAGTTTGTGAATACTTTTTAAATATTCATCATCAGTAATTAATTCAGAATTTAAAAAACGTTCCAACAAATGTTCTTCACAATCTAAAATATGCTCAATTGTTTTCTCTTTAATTGAAGAGCCATCTGAGGTATTAAAAACAGGTGTGATTGCTGCATTAGTTAATCCATCATTTTCAGAGGCATAAATCACTACAGGTTTTGCTTTTAAATCCTGTTCTAATTGTGCTATTGTAATTTCTGCATCCGCACCTTGTCTGTCAATCTTATTAATAAAAATGATTGTTGGGATTTGTAATTCTTGCAAGGAATCCCAAATATTCAACGTATGTGCTTGTACACCTTCAACCGCTGAAACCACCAATATAACAGCATCAACGACACATAATGCACGCTCTACTTCACTTGAGAAATCAACATGACCAGGCGTGTCAATTAAATTAATTTTGGTGTCTTTCCATTCAAAAGATGTAGTTGCTGCTTTTATAGAAATACCGCGTTCTTTTTCAAGATCTAAACTATCTGTACTTGTAGATCCTTTATCTACACTACCAAGCGTTCTAATAGCACCTGAATTGTATAAAAAGTGCTCTGTAAGTGTTGTTTTACCAGCATCTACGTGTGCCAAAATACCGATATTGATGGTTGGTCTCTTCATTGTTTAGAGTAATTTTATAAAACTTCTTTAGTACGTGCAATAATATTATGTGAAGCCCTCAAAGAACGTTACAAAACTAATATATTAAAGATCGTAATTTTATATTGTTTCACTTTTATTTTTATCTTTTTAATTGACTTTGAACATGTATTTGATTTAGTATTAGCAAATAATTAAATCCGTTTTAATTTAAAATACATATCCTATTTATCTTAAATAAGAGCAATTGAAACCTTAAGCCTAAATAAAAGAAGCCAAATCCATATTTTGTTCATGCGATGCTTAAATCTCAGAATATAGATAGAAGATTAAATAGCTTTTTAAGCTATAAAATGTAAACTAAATACGTGTAAAAATGCGCGTTTTCTTCTTACTTATTTACAAAACCCTTTAAGTTCTCCGTTGGTTCGTTCCTTTTTTAGTAACTTAATTGCTTAATTACACAACTGTTCTTGCTCAAAATGCTCTTTTCAATTGTAAACATGATACCATAAATTAAGACAAAACTATAGATTATGAAATCAAAAAGTAACATTATTTTAACTACTACTATTTTCATTATAGCAGTACTGGTTTATTTTACTTTTAATAAATATCTTAAAGCAACACTGCAACCAGCGCCTAAACTAGCAATGAATTTTGTAAAATGTACATCAACTAAATTTTTATTAGAAACTCTAGATACTACAAACCAGATTTCGCCCCTTTTTAATAATTTAGGAAATCTTCACTTTTCAATTAGTATTAAAAATCAAAGAGCTCAAGCTTTTTTTGATCAAGGTTTAAAATTATCATATGCCTTTAATCATGCCGAAGCGCATCGCTCATTTATGGAGGCATCGCGATTAGATCCGAATTCAGCAATGACTTATTGGGGGCAAGCCTTTGCTCTTGGACCAAATATAAATGATCCAATTCCTACTGAAGAACGCAAGATAAAAATTAATGAAGCAATTGCAAAAGCTAAACAATTGGCATCAAAAACAAGTTTAAAAGAACAAGCACTAATCACTGCACTATCAGCTAGATACAACAACTATTTAACAGGAGATATTACTGAATTGAATATGGCTTATATGCATGCTATGGCTAAAGTTGAAAAAAAATTTCCAGAGGATGCTAACGTGCAAATTTTATATGCTGCATCAGTTATGAATACAGTTCCTTGGAATTATTGGGACACCAACGGTAATCCGTCACCAAATATTAAAGAAGCAAAATCTGCTCTTGAAAAAGCCATGTTACTTGAACCAGAAAACCCTGGCGGACATCACTATTATATTCATATGGTAGAACTTCCTTATCCGGATATTGGCGTTGAAAGTGCTGATAAATTAGCTTCTCTAATGCCTGGTGCAGGACATATCGTACATATGCCATCTCACATATACATTAGGGTTGGAAGGTATAAAGATGCAGTTCTTACAAACCAAAAAGCAATTTTAGCAGACGAAGATTACATCTCACAATGTTTTGCTCAAGGACTTTATCCACTTGGTTATTACCCGCATAACATTCATTTCTTATGGTCTTCAGCAAGCTTATTAGGTGCTAGTAATATTGCCATTGATGCTGCAAAAAAAACAGCAGAAAAAGTTCCTGCTGGCGAATTTTTAGAAATGCCATTTCTACAGGATTTTGCATCAACCCCATTATTAGCCTACACTCGATTTGGAAAATGGAATGAAATTTTAACCATTCCTGCTCCAAATTCAAAAATTAAACACCTAAACCTTATACGTCATTATGCAAGAGGTATTGCTTTTATCAGAAAAGGGAATATAAAGGAAGCTCAAGAAGAATTAAATGCGATAGAAATTCTTAAAAAAGATCCTGAATTAGAAACCTTAATAGCTACAGCAAATAATGCTTCAATTCATGCAGCCAATATAGCATACGAAGTCATTATTGGAGAGTTAGAAGCGTTAAAAGGAAATTTACCAAAAGCTATCAAGCACCTAAAGAATGCGGTTGTATTTGAAGATGGATTAACGTATACAGAACCTGCAGCATGGCATATACCGACTAGACAAAATTTGGGAGCAATATTATTAAAAGCCAAAAAATATCAAGCCGCAGAAAAAATATACAAAGAAGATTTAAATATACTCAGGCAAAACGGCTGGTCTCTAATAGGCCTCTACAAAAGTCTTATCGCGCAAGGAAAGAATATAGAAGCTGCTGTTATTAAAAAAGAGTTTAATATTTCTTGGAAAGACGCTGATATAGATATAGACAACTCTGTTTTATAGATTATCTCTCAATGTTACATTCATAAAAGATAAACTTAAGGCGGACATAAGAAATTACTAATTCTAGCCAACTTACGAAAGTAGGACTTAAAACACACAACTAATCTTATACTAGGTATGCAACAAAACGTCTTGTAATAATTTTTTAAAAAAAACCTAATTACTGTATCTTTACCACCTATCTAAAGGTGAAAATTATGCAAGAAAATAAAATGCTAAATTATATTAAAGCGGTATTAGAAAATATGCCAGCTGGCTGGTTGAATCTAACAACACATCGACTAGATATTTACGATGAAAAATTAGCGAAAACTCAGTTTTTAGATCAGTTTGAAATCTTATTTAACGCCAATAATTCTGAATCATCAGCGCTAAGTGAGTTACCTACTGCATTCGACTACATTAGATTAGGCCATCCATTATCTTGTATTCTAGAATGGGTAATTGCCAACTTGAATATTCTAAAATCAGAAAATGTAATCAGTTTTTCATCAAAGACGGTTCCTGTTTTGGCTATTCTTAGAAAGAATTTATTAGAGGAGAAAAACACCCAAATTATTTATACAGGTAAATTACCTGACTTTTTTGATGCTGAAATACTAAGGGATATTTATCATTATAAATTTGATTTAAAGAGGGTTGAGAACCTAGAAGAAGTTTCTGAGTTTAACGGCAATACCATTTATATTTCACAACAAGATGATATTTGTAATTTCAATCTAACACCAAATGTTGACTTTTTTATTAATCTACATTCTTACTTAGGAAGTATTTTAGTGGTGAATGGTAAACGAAACGAAAATTATATTTCAGATATTCAACATGTAAGAAGAAGAGAGACCATTGCAATGACACCTGCCAATACTTTGGAAGCTTTAAATTTTCTACTAGAAGACTCTTCTTTTCCTTCTACAAAAAGTAATGTAAAAGCCAATAAAACGCTTGTATTAGATTCAATTGCAGCCATTAGCGGTTCAAATACAAAGGCACTAGTTGCTTCAAGTGGTCTATCAATTCAGTATGCTATTTTAATGGGGTTAGTTCACGATGCTCTAGAAAAACATAAAGGAAAAGCTATAAAAATTATAGTACCTCCAAATTGTTATGGTGGAACAAATGATCAAGCCAGACGTGTTGCTGCTTGTATCGACAATGTTGAAGTATTAGATTTACCTGTTGATGGTGATAATGATATGGTTCAAAGTATTGATTTAGTTTTAGCTAAAATTGCTAAAGAAAATGCGATTCCTTATATCATTGCTGAAATACCAACAAATCCCAGAGTTGAAGTTCCAGAACTTATCCAATTAAAAAATGTTCTAACTAAAACACGCCAAACTGCAACTGGTGAAACAGCTGTTGATCCTGTATTTATTTTAGATCAAACATTTTGTCCTAACGTACACTTTTTAGGAGAAGGTGAAATATTATCAACCGTAAGAACCATTTCATTTGCGAGTGGTTCTAAGTTTCCAAGTGGTGGAAAATGTACCGCTGGTTACTGTATTGGAAATACTAAAACGGATGCTTTAATGGATAAAATAGAATTACATCTAAATCTTTGCGATAACGAAGCTACAGATCTTCAATATGAAATATTGGCAAAACAATTGCCTTCAATGAATCAAAGAATTCATGATGCTTATTTAAATACACGTGAATTTGTAAACTTCATCAATAAGGTTTTACCTGCCGCTAAAATCAATTTTGTTTCAGAAGAATTAGCTAAAGAAGGCTTTACGCCATCTGTATTTTCATTAGATCTTCCTACAAAAGGAAATACTGATGAAGAAAGAGAAACTTATAAAAGAGCTTTGAATTTGAAACTAATCAATTTAATGATTACTGAGATTCCTAATGAAAGTAAATACTGCGTAAGTTACGGACAGCTAAAAGGATGTTATTGGACTATACCCGCAACATCTACCCAAGGTACTACTAAAGAAGGCGACAAAGATTATATTGCCCGTGTAGCTCTTTCTCCTGATATGGACTTAGAACTTCATAAAAAGGTTTTTTTAGATTTTGTTAAAAATATTTAACCACAGTTGGGAGGTGAAAAAAGCCTCCCAACTGATTTATCTTTTAGATTGATTTTTTAGCCCCCCCTTTGGTAAGTACAACAAACCGAAAATTATAACATTTCTTTTATACTTTAGTTATTAAATATCATTTTACTTCTTAACTGTCTTATAAAACTATCCTACACAAAAAAATACTCCTAATATTTTTGACATCATTTATCGATGAAGATTTGTTCAATAAATAACATAAAATTATAATTTTGTTAAAAATTTATATTTATTGTAATTTTATAACCTATACATTACATATATAATATTTATTATCTACATTCGGCATCAAATTAATCAACCATAACCTTCAAACCCTTCAAACAAATGAAACATTTTATTAAATTAATGACGTTAGCTATTTTAGTTTCGTTACAAAGTTGTGACAAACAAGAAATAGAAAAAGATCTAGATCTAAATGCCAATTCACCAGAAGCTGGTCTTTTACCTAGTGAACTAAACAATCACAATACAGCGCATGATTGTGCTACTGTATCTCAATTTGGGCCAAATTCTTATTGGTCAAATACACTAATAAATACTAATGAAACAAACTTTTTAAAGCAACAAAATAATAAGGCGTCAAACCTTTTTGGTATATCTAACGTTACTCTTTATTTTGCAGCAGGAAGTGGTACATTTAATGCACTTTCTTATGGACCTCCAAACAATTATATTATTTGGGGTGAACAAATGTTAAGTGGAGCATTAAATTACGGAAGATCTGCTGTTGCATATATTGCAGCACATGAAGTAGCTCATCAAATACAATTTAGACAAGGATACCCTTCAGTAAGAGGAGCATCTAATACAGAACTAGAAGCAGATGGTTTTGCTGGATATTTCTTAAGAAGAAGTTATACTTCAACTTGGTCTGACGTTGTTCCTGCATATAACTTTGCTCAATCTATAGCAGGAGCTAATGGTTCATCTCATGGAACTGCAGCACAAAGACGTTCTTCAGTAAGATTAGGATGGTTATTAGCAAATAATGGTACTTTATCTAATGCAAACCTTGATTATAACTTTTTTTACTACTATAATAGTTATATACTCCCTGGATTATTAAAATCTAGTGGACTTCAAAAGCCTAAAAGAATTGATGAAGATTTACATAAATTTATGTTAACCAAAATGGAAGAATTAAGTGATATTTATACAGGGAAAATCTCTGAAAAAGAATACGCTAACTTAGGTAATAACTAAAATAATATTAAATAACGGTTGATTATTTTGAAAAGAGAGGTTTTAAAAAACCTCTCTTTTTTATTAAAAAATTTAGTATCAAAAAAATAAAAGCGGAATTTCCATAGTAGGATTTTCGCTTTTTTTATACTTTAATTTTCACTCTAAATCTAATATGAATCTAGTAGTACATTTTTCAAACAGGAAAGTCGAATTTATTTTATTAAACGATGTTTGTTAAACTATTTTATTTTAACTCTTTATAAATCATGATTTTTATCATATTTTAAAGGAATATATATATAGAAATTTGTTCAGAAATCTAAAATAAAGATTATGAAAATAAACAAAATTCTTAGTATAATATTAACTCTAGTAGCGACACTAACATATTCTCAACTAAAAATAGATGCAGAAATACGTCCTCGTGCAGAATACAGACATGGGTTTAAAACCTTATTCCCTAACAATACAGATGCAGCTTTATTTACATCACAAAGAACACGATTAAATTTTGCGCATTCAATTGAGAAATTAAATTTTTATGTTAGTATTCAAGATGTAAGAGTTTGGGGAGATGTTCCTCAATTAAATAGTTCTGATAATAACGGATTAAGCCTGCACCAAGCTTGGGGAGAATTAATGCTAGACTCTAATTTCTCTTTAAAACTAGGTCGTCAAGAAGTTATTTATGATGATAGTAGAATATTTGGTAATGTAGGTTGGGCACAACAAGCTCGTAGCCATGACTTAGCTTTATTAAAATATAAAAAAAATGCTTTTAGAATAGATCTTGGTTTAGCTTTTAATCAATCTAAAGAAAACTTGACAGGGACAGATTTAACAACTCCAAAAACATATAAAGCAATGCAATATGCTTGGTTACATAATGATTGGAGTAATTTTTCAGCTAGTTTTTTATTATTAAATAATGGATTACAATCTCCTGATGGGATTAAATATAGTCAAACAGTTGGTACACATTTAAAAACAAAAAAAGACAACTTGAATATAGCAGCAAACTTATATTATCAATTCGGAAACGATGTTGCTAATAATGATTTAAGTGCTTATTTATTGGGTTTAGAAGCTAACTACAAGATAACTGATAAAACAAAAGTAGGTTTAGGTGTCGAATTACAAAGCGGTAACGATTATAATACTGCTGCTGGTAAGAACAATGCATTCACTCCTCTTTACGGAACAAACCATAAGTTTAATGGTTTTATGGATTATTTCTACGTAGGTAACCATGCTAATAATGTTGGTTTATTAGATATTTATGCAAAAGTCAATTTAAAATTAAATAAAAAATCTAGCTTAACTGCATTTGTACATAGCTTTTCAGCAGCAGCAGATATTAACACCTCCGTTTCTAAACAATTAGGTACAGAAATAGATTTAGTTTACGCCTACAAATTCACTAAAGAAATAGGAATTAAAGCAGGGTATTCACAAATGTTTGCTTCAGAAGGCATGGAAATTTTAAAAGAAAACTCTGATAATAACACAAATAATTGGGGCTGGGTAATGATTACTATTAAGCCAACCTTATTTTCATCTAAAAAATAAAAATCATGATAGTTTCTGGAGAAAAAACGGTAGCCGACTATGTTACCGAAAATATTAAAACAGCACATATTTTTAAAAAACATGGGATAGATTTTTGTTGTGGAGGTAATATTTCAGTAGAGAAAGCCTGTGCAAAGAAAAAAATTAATCAAAAAGTTTTAGAAAAAGAACTTGCAGAAGTAGATGATATTAAAGATGTTATAGAAGATTATAATAAATGGGAATTAGATTTCTTAATGATTTATATAGAAAACGTACATCACACCTATGTAAAAGAAAGCATGCCTTTAATTTCTCAATATGCAAATAAAGTTGCTAAAGTTCATGGGCATCATTATACTGAAGTCGTAAAAATAAATCAACTTTTTCATGAAGTTGCAAACGAACTACTTTCGCATATGCAAAAAGAAGAGCAGGTATTATTTCCATTTATTAAGCAATTAGTTGATGCAAAAAAAACAGGCATAAAAAATATTACAGCACCATTTGGAACAGTTAAGAATCCTATACAAATGATGGAACAAGAACATGAAGGTGCAGGCGATATTTTTAAAGAAATAGCTGAATTAACAAATAATTATACGCCACCAGCTGAAGCTTGTAATACGTTTAAAGCATTATACGCCAAATTAGAAGAGTTTGAACAAGATTTACATCAACATATACATTTAGAGAATAATATTTTACACCCAAAGGCAATTGCTTTAGAGAAACAATTGATCTAATTAATTTTTAGTTTTTAAACTAAAAAAGGAGTATTCACTTGAATACTCCTTTTTTTTATATCTATAAAATTATAAATTAATGAAACCTATTATAAACTTCTCTTTCTAACTCTTCTTTAAAATTAGGGTGAGCAATAGATATTAATGCTTTTGCGCGTTGTTTTAAACTCTTTCCAAATAAATTAACAACTCCGTATTCTGTAGCAACATAATGTACATGTGCTCTTGTGGTTGTTACTCCTGCTCCTTCTTTTAAAAACGGAGTGATTTTAGAAATTCCTTTTGCTGTAATTGATGGCATTGCTATAATTGCCTTCCCTCCTTTTGATAAAGACGCTCCGCGGATAAAATCCATTTGACCTCCAACGCCAGAGTATTGATATTTACCAATAGTATCAGCACAAACCTGCCCTGTAATATCAATTTCAATAGCACTATTTATAGCAGTTACTTTCGGATTCTGTTTTATAATAGATGTATCATTTGTATACCCAGCTTCTTTAAAATGCACTATCGGGTTATCATCAATAAAATCATACAACTTTTGTGAACCAACAGCAAAACAAGTTACAATTTTACCTGTTTTAATTTCTTTTTCTTCCCCTGTAATGACTCCTTTTTCAACTAAAGGAAGAATTCCGTCAGAAAACATTTCTGTATGAATACCTAAACGTTTATGATTCGTTAAATTATGTAAAACTGCGTTTGGAATATTTCCAATTCCCATTTGTAAGGTAGCTCCATCTTCAATTAAACCTGCAACGTGTTTTCCTATTTTTAATTCTATTTCAGAAGGAATACCAGATAAAGAACCATGAATTGGTTCATTGGTTTCAACAGCATAATCGATATTACTAATATGAATAATACCGTCACCGTGAGTTCTTGGCACATTCGGGTTGATTTGAGCAATTACTTTCTTTGCTGTTTGTATTGCTGGTAACGTAATATCGACAGAAACACCTAAAGAACAAAACCCATGCTTGTCTGGAGGTGAAACTTGAATAAATGCTACATCTAACGGATAAATATTACGTCTAAACAACCAATGGATTTCACTTAAAAATATTGGCACATAATCACCATTATTAGTATTTACCCCCTTTCTTACATTATCTCCAACAAAACAACTTATTAACTTAAAAGAATTACTGTAAGGTGCTTCTAGATACTTTGCTCTACCATGGGTATGAATTTGAATAATTTCAACATTATTAAGTTCGTTGTGTCTTTCACACAAGTTATCTATTAATAAATTCGGGGTCATTGCTGCTCCTTGAAAGAATATTTTATCATTAGACTTCACTATTGAAACCGCTTCTTCAGCACTAACAATTTTCATAGTATCTGTACTCATTATTTTTATTTTATTTTATACAAATGTCAGTAGAAATCAATCTTTATAAAATGATAAAAATCATATAAATCATTACAGTTTTATTATGTTATTTCATCTTCTATTCTGTACTTTTACAAGTATGGTTCCTTCTTTCAGTTTCTTACAAAAGCATAGTAAAATAGCTTTAGGTTACTTTCTTTTGATTGCTTTTCTAGGCGTTTTACTCCGTTTTTTTTCGGTAATCGATTTACCTATAAATTATCGTTTTATAATACATACACATTCCCATATTGCTTTATTAGGCTGGGTTTATACTGCTTTAACTACGCTTATTTTTAAAATGTATTTAAGTAAACTAGCCATTGGTATTAAATATAAACGATTATTTTGGTCCACCCAATTAACTATTATTGGAATGCTCATTACATTTCCTTTTACGGGCTATGCATTGTTTTCTATTCTATTTTCTACCTTATTTTTAATTGCATCTTATGTATTTGCTTACTTTATTTTTAAATACACTACTACTGAACAAAAACTAACAAATTCGTATAAGTGTATTCGTATTGCATTGTGGTATATGATTATTTCTAGTATAGGTCCTTGGGCTTTAGGAATTATCATGAAAACTGTAGGAAATGGTTCTGATTTATATAGAAATGCTATATATTTCTACTTACATTTTCAATACAATGGATGGTTTATTTTGGCACTTCTAGGTATGTTCTTTTTCATTTTAGAACAACGCAAAATTCTGCTTCCGAAGAAAACATTTCAATCTTTTTTTTGGTTGATGAATAGTGGCGTTATTTTAACCTTCGGAATTTCGTTGCTATGGATGAGACCAAACATCTTAATCTATCTATTTTCAGGTTTAGGTGCTTTAATCCAATTAATTGCTTTTTATCTTTTAGTGAAAAAAACAGTCTCTTTTCAAGGGAAGTTTAGAAACACATTCTCTTCATTATTCCTTCAATTATTAAAGTTAATTTCTTTACTTTTTTTACTGAAATTGATATTTCAATTGGTAGGATCTACACCTTATTTTGCGAATACAATTTCCTCGAATGTAGATTTGATAATAGGCTATTTACATTGGACTTTTCTGGGTGTTGTAAGTGTTTCTCTTCTACTTTTTTTACATCAATTTAAATTGATACATTTATCTAAAAAAAGCATTTTATTTTACTTGGTTGGTTTTCTTTTAACTGAAGTATTTATTTTCTACAAAGGGTTTGTTGTTTGGTTAAATACCCCTTTAATTAATAATTATTTCACCTACATAACTATAGCTAGTTGTGTTTTGTTATTGTCTATTGCTATGGTTTTTTGTTATCAATTTAAAAAACACACATAAAATTAAGCTTCAACAGTAAGGCAGCCCTACCTTTTTAAAAGACGAGTAACCATATTATTAAATTTTAGTTTGATTAACTAAAATCGCATTATAATTTGTTCTTTTTCTGTAGTTTTTTTGTTCGTAACACAACCAGAATTACTATACTCAAAATACGACAGACTATTCAAATACATTTATAATTAACCTCATTTTTTTTTATATTTTAATGTTGTTAATATTATAATACCCTCCTTTGTTTTCTTTTCGTAATAATGACTGACTAATAATTAAATGTGCTACATTCATCATATTTCTTACCTCGCAAAGTGATGCACTTACTCCTGATATTTTATATAAACTCTCTATTTCTCTGTAGATAGTAGCTAGTTTAATAATCGCTTTATTTAACCTTTCATTACTTCTAACAATACCTACATCATTGCGCATTAATGCTTGTAATTTGTTAAGATTATGTTGAATTAAACTACTTTCTTCTGCTAGTCGTATTCCTTTATCATTCCACTCAGGAATTTTATTTTTAGAAGGTTCTATATTATTTTTAGATAAGTATTTAAAAATATTATGGGCATATACCAATGCTTCTAGCAATGAATTAGAAGCTAACCTATTTGCTCCATGCAAACCTGTTCTTGAAACTTCTCCACATGAAAATAAGTTTTTAATAGATGTTTTTCCATTTTCATCTACAACAACTCCTCCACATACATAATGAGAAGCAGGTACTACCGGAATCCAATCCTTCGCTATATTAATATGTAACGTTTTACACTTTTCATAAATAGTAGGGAAATGATTTTTAAAACGTTCTATATTTAAATGAGTACAATCTAAATACACATGTGCATCTCCAGATTTTTTTAATTCTTTATCTATACACTGCGATACAATATCACGAGAAGCTAATTCGGCTCGTTCATCATAATTAAGCATAAATCGATTTCCTTTTTTATCTCGTAAATAGGCGCCAAATCCTCTTACTGCTTCTGAAATTAAAAAAGACGAACCCCCTTCTTCATTATACAAAGCTGTAGGATGAAATTGAATAAATTCCATATCAGTAATTTTTGCTTTTGCACGATAAGCCATTGCAATACCATCTCCTGTAGCAATTATAGGATTGGTAGTATGCCCATATACTTTTCCTATTCCACCAGATGCTAATAAGGTTCGATCGGCTTTAATAGTTAAAATATTTCCTTTTTTCTCGTTCAAAACATAAGCTCCAAAACAAGTTAAACGGGTTGGTTTTGTTTTATTTAAATGATGTTCGGTAACAAGATCTATTGCAAAATGATGAGAAAGCAATGTTATATTTTCTAACTGATGTACACGTTGCAGTAAAGCTCTTTCTACTTCGTAACCTGTAATATCTTTGTGGTGAACAACTCGATATTCAGAATGCCCTCCTTCTTTACCTAAATCAAAATTCCCTTTACTATCTAGATCAAAATTTGCACCCCAAACTACCAATTCTTTAAATCGTTTAGGACCATCTTTTATCACCATTTCAACTACCCTTTTATTGCACAGTCCATCGCCAGCAATTAAAGTATCTTGTATATGCTTTTGAAAAGAATCTTCTTCAGCATCTAAAACAACAGCGACACCTCCTTGTGCATATTTGGTGTTAGATTCATCTTCGTTTCCTTTGGTTATAATTGTAATCGTTTTATCTGGGAATTTTTCAGCAATCTTTACCGCAAAAGTTAATCCTGCTACTCCAGAACCTATTACTAAGTAATTTGTAATAATCATTTATTTTGATAGTTCTAGCATTCTCTTAATAGGAATCAACGCGCGTTCGCGAATATTTTTAGCAACTTCTATTTGCGGACTTTCATTTAACAAACAATCGTACAATTTCTGCATTGTATTAACTTTCATATAAGCACATTCGCTACAAGCACAAGTATTATCTTCTTTCGCAGGTGCTGGTATTAATTCCGTATTAGGTACTTCTTGTTTCATTTTATGCAAAATTCCTGCTTCGGTTGCTACAATAAATTTTTCTTTCGAATGCTTTTTTACATAATTTATCATGCCTGAAGTAGAACCAATATAAGTGGCTGTTTTTAGTATGTGTTCTTCAGATTCAGGATGCGCAATAATTTTATATTCTGGATATTTTTTATACAGTTCAATCAGTTTTTCTATTGAGAAAGCTTCATGTACAATGCAACTTCCATCCCATAGCAGCATATCTCTACCTGTTTTTTGCATAATGTATTTTCCTAAATTTCTGTCAGGAGCAAAAATGATAGGCTTGTCTGCTGGTATAGACTCAACTATTTTAAGTGCATTAGAAGAAGTACAAACAATGTCTGTAAGTGCTTTTACTTCTGCACTACAATTTACATAGGTAATAACAGTATGGTTTGGATGCGCTTTTACAAATTTTTCAAAAGCTGCTGGAGGACAAGATTCTGCCAATGAACAGCCTGCATTTAAATCTGGTAAAACCACAGTTTTTGTAGGATTTAAAATTTTAGCCGTTTCGGCCATAAAATGGACACCCGCAAACACAATAATATCGGCATCTGTTTCGGCCGCTTTTTGAGATAAACCTAAACTATCACCAACATAATCAGCAATATCCTGAATGGCAGGTTCTTGGTAATAATGTGCTAGTATAATCGCATTTTTTTCTTTTTTTAAGGCTATAATTTTCTCATTTAATGTCATAAGTAGATTATTGAATAAGCAAAAATATTGTTTTATAAAACTTTAAAATATGATATAAATCATTAAAGATAGGCTAGATAGAATAAAGGCTCTTTTGTCTTTTTTCACTATATTTGATTTAAAGATAAACCCATGTTATCAAATGCTTCAAAGTATGCTATTCGTTCCATTTTATATATAGCTATACAAGATGAAAACAAGAAAATAGGCGCGAGAAAAATTGCAGAAGAACTAGAAGTACCTCAACCTTTTTTATCAAAATTATTACAACAACTTACACGAAATAAATTAGTTTCTTCTTCTAAAGGCCCAACGGGTGGATTTTATTTAAGTAAAAAAAACAGAAATAATACTATATGGGATGTTATTGTGTGTTTAGATGATACTTCTAAATTTGATAATTGTTTTATAGGTTTATCATCCTGTAATGACCTAAATCCTTGCCCTGTACATTTTACAGTTGCTCCGTTTAAAAAGAAGCTCATGGCCGATTTTAAAGATAAAACCATACATGAGTTTACTGAAAAAATTAAATTAAAAGGTAGTCTTATCTCCCTAAAAGTTTTAGATATTTAAAGAATAAACACCTAAAATGCTTACAGTATTCTTGAATACATAATTGGTTACAATACTCTAAACTATGTTTTAAGTTACTTGTAAAAGTTTTGTTAGATTATACTTAAATCATTATTAATAGTACTGTTATAAAAATGAAAATAAATAAAAAAACGCAGCCTTTCCAAAAAGAATGCGCCTTTTTTAGTTCCATAAACTGAAAGGAAATTCCTAAAAATTTTATTGCAGAAATTCCTATAATTAAAAAAACGACAAACTTATTATCAAGATTAGAAAGCAAAGCAGCTATAACCGTTAATATCAATAAGCTTACCCAAGTAGTAATTGCAGATTTGTTCATGTTAAAAAAGTAAATAAATTACAGGAAATAGTAATAGCCAGATTAAGTCACACATATGCCAGAAAGTTGCACCTGCTTCTACATCTTCTATTTCAGTGGTACTTTTCTCTTTTTTAATTCCAAAATAAACAGAGATTAAGATTATTAACCCAACCAATACATGAATAATGTGAAACAAGGTAAGCATCCAATAAAAACTGAAAAAAGTATTATGCCCCATACTTAAACCTGCTGTTATTTTATCATAATATTCAATACTTTTTAACCCTAAAAAAAAGAAACCAAAAAGCATCGTAAGTAGTAAGTATTGTTGTCCTTTTTGCTTATTATTTTTCTTTAATTCATGTACGGTTACTGCCATAAAAAAACCACTAGTTAAGAGAAAAATAGTATTTATCATTCCATAGGTAGAATTTAATAATAACCTTGAATTATGAAAAACTTCAGGCTCTTCTTTGCTATAGTATACCATGGCTATTAATGCCATACCAAAAGTAAATAACTCTAAATAAATAATAATCCACATAAGAATTCCTCCTGGTGGATAATAAATATTTTTATGATCTATAACTGAAGTATTCATTTATTGTTGATGTTTTATTTTTTCGTACAGTTTCACTAATGACTGTAATAATTCTACAGGTGTTGTTAAAATTTGATAATGGTTTTCTCCAAACATTTGTGGTAAATAATACTTTGCCTGTGCTTCAATAGCCAATGCATACGAGTTTATTTGACGTTCGTTCAATTCTCTTAAAGCTTGTTTAACATCATTCACTCCATATGCACCTTCATACTTGTCATAATCATTTGGCTTACCATCAGAAATTAAAATAATCCATTTATTTTTGGTATCTCGTTTATCTAATAAAGCTCCAGAATGTCTAAGTGCAGGACCAATACGGGTGTAACCACTAGGCTCTATAGCACCTATTCTATGCTTGGCTTTGTTCCAATCCTCATCAAAATCTTTCATTGTTATATAACTAGAATGATTTCTAGTTTTTGAATAAAAAGAATTTATAGAAAAATCGATATTAAACTCATCTAAAATCTCCCCAAAAAGAATAGAAACCTGTTTTTCTACATCAATTACTCTATTATTAGCTGCGTAACCGTCACTTGATAAACTTGAGTCTAATAATAATAAAATAGATAAATCTTTTTCCTTTTTTCGTTTCGATAAATAGATTTTCTCTGAAGGTGTTATTTTAGAATGCACATCAACAAACAAATCTGTAATAGCGTCTAAATCAAACTCTTCTCCTTGGCTTTGTCTTCGTTGTAATTGATACTTATTATTAACATTCGTTAGCATTTTACGCAAACCTAATAAAGTAGAACGGTTTTTAGAAATTGTATTTTTATAGTACAAAACATCCGTTTTTAAGATGTTTTTAGGATACACTTTACAAAAATGATCTTTATAAGCGCGTTTATTATAATCCCATTCATCGTATGGTATAAAATACCCTTTTTCGTTTATTTCGGCACTTTCTGCAATGGTAGTATTCTCTACAAAATCTGCTTGATACACAGAATGAGCAACATCATCTACTCTAACTGTATATTTCATATTTAAATCTTCTAAAGCATTGGCATGATCATCTAGCTCATCTTCACCATCCATGTCTCTAAAATTACCTCCAAATTCATCTGCTGTTTCTACTTTTTCAAATTGATGTTGTAAAACGGCATCTTCTAATTGTTTTTCATCTACTTGAACAGAAATAATTTCTTCTACTGCTCTTGCTTTTAAAATTGTTTTTACTTGATCTTGATTCGCTTCTTTTACTTTTTCTGTAAAGTTTTTCAAAGAATTTTTTGATGCTTCTTCTTTTGAATTCACCATCCATTTTCCGTAGATAAAAGAATAATCTATTGCATCTTTTTTAAAAGACTTCTCTACATAGTGAGTATTAAATTTCTGATAATATTTTTCTGTAATCGGGAATTCTTTAAATAATTGTTGCAATACCTTAGCTGAATTTTCTCTCGCTTTTTCTTGGGATTCTACTAATGAATATTCACTTGCTATCTTCCAGTTTAGTTCTAAATTTTTCTGAACAGATAAGTATAAAATTCTGAATAAATAGAAAGAAGTATTTTCTTCTATGGTTAGAAATTCAGCAAATTTTGAAGGCAAAAAAAAATTATTGTTTTTATAACCACCTTCTCTATCGGCATCATAAATTTCAATGGTCTTACCCGTAATTGCACGTGCAAAAATCGTTAATCGAGGTTTTACTTCTTGTAAAGTTACCGCATGTGCCAAATTTGCTTCTTTATTTTTACGACGTCGTTTAAAATAATGAGCAAACTTGGTAAATATGTATTCATCTGGTTCAAATTCAAACATAATTTAGTTTTCAGTATGTAGCAAGTAATTAAATAGTTGGAATAACGATCAACTGTAAACTGTTTTACTGCCTACTTAGTTATTAGATCATTAAATCACATAAATCATTCAGAGCACTTACTACATCTATATCATCAGTAAGCGGTTCTACAACGGCAACATGAACAGCAAGTCGTTTTGGTAATCCTGACATGATTAATTTTGCTGCAT
>CBDTZS010000024.1:0-31424 GCA_965364955.1 uncultured Tenacibaculum sp.
GCAATTATATCATTTTCTTTAATAGCAGTTTCGTCGGCTGAATAATTCTCGTTTACAGCAACTCCATAAGAGCTCATTTTTTCTAATTTCGGATGCTGCTTTATAAGAAGTTCTTTAAAAAAAGCAACTGTACAATTAATTGGAAGCGCTACCTCTAAAGAAGCACTTCCAATTAAATCTGTAGCAATACCAAAAAGTAATACAGTTATTTTCACACGATTGTTTTTTTGATTAATTCCTTAGCAAAGGCTTTATTGTTTAAAATTACAATTTAATTCCGAATACCACCCTGTTTTCACTTTTTCCATTAAAGTTAGATCTGGCAAAATCAACACGCAAAAAACGCCATTTACCAAAACCAATATTATCTACCCCAACAGCAAATTCAGAATATGGTTTATTACCTCCTGTAAATAATCCTTTAGCGCCAGTAACTAAATGAAAGTTTAATTTATTAATTAATGGAACTTTACTTAATAAGGCACCTTTAAAGTTGTATTCTCCATGTAACTCACCATACTTATCATTGGTGCTTAATTGGTAATAAGGCAATAGGTAGAAATTGTTTAAATAATCATCATTAGGAGCTACTAATAGTCGGTTTCCATTAAAATGAGCATAATCGACAAACGGGATATCTTTCTTCTCTAAAAACACACCTCCTTTAGCTTTGTATTTAAATTCCCCCCAATTACTTAAAGATATTCTTTGGGTAAGTTGCGAATACACAACATCTGAATTCCATTCGGAATTACCTGACCCAAAATTCTTTTTATAACCAATGAATAAAGAAGGATATTTATTATCGCTTACATTGTATTTGGCATTAGGATATGATAAATATTTTTGTCCAAAATTAATGTTCGCCCCTAGCGTAAATGACCACATTTTGTGTGGTGTAAATGAAGAAGTAAAATTATTTGGTTCTTGCGGATTGTTTGAAGTATAGCTGACATCACTCTTTGGAAACATTACATAATCGGTTGTGTTGAATAATGGTTTTCTATCCGCATATTCTAAAGAAGAAGACATGTGAACACCATTGGTTACCTCTTGCGAAAAAGAAGCTTTTGCAAATGTTTTCTCGTAAATTTTCATATAATTCCTTTCAAATAAAACGGTGCTTAATGTATTCCAAAACCTTGAAATAGGCTTTTTTGCATTGAACTGTGAAGTTGTAATACCTCCAGAAATGTTTAAAACAGGTCTGGTTGTATTGTTCCACTTATAATGAAAAGATCCTGTTGGTCTTAACTTCTTATCAGAAAGGCCATAATTAAATTTTGTACCAAGGCTAAAATTCTTTCCTTTTTTATTTAATGATTTAGAATAATTTATTCCCAAAGAAGAATTCCAACCTTGAATAGTATTAAAATTTAAACCTCCGATAGGTGAAGAAAAACTGAAGCCCCATTTGTTGTAAGTGTCGTTATAAGAGTACCCAGAAACGACATCTAAAAGTTTAAACTTATTTTGTTTTGTATCTATAGAATCTAAATACTTTTTAGATTTTCGTATCGTCTTAATACTATCTTTTAATTTGTAATCTGAAGTTTCTTCGGTGGTTAAAGTAACTGGGCGAATTGTATTCCAATACAAGCTGTCTTTTTCAGTAGCATTTTTCGCAAAAGATAATATTTCACTACCAAACGATTTTTTAGTGTAATTAGGGGTGAAATTATAGTTTGAATAGGAAGCTGAGAAGCGACCGTTGAAATTAAAACCAAACATACCGGCTTTAAAATCGATAGTTTGAGTAACAGGAACCCATGCTTTATTTTTTAGCGAATAATTATAATTCTGCTTAATATGGAGTGAGTCTACCATCGGCATACTTATTTGCGAGCCTGTAACAACAACATCGGTACCATAAATTGCCCAATCGTCTTCAACGATATAAATGAATCCGCTAAAAACACGATCGTTTTTTCTTTTTGGAAGTAATTTTATTTTGCTGATTAAGTTTCCGCTTTTATCATAAAAAGTTCCTGCTAATTTATAGTTGTAATACCCAAAAGCTCCGTTAGAAATTGGAGATATCATTTGCGCATCTGCTAAGTTAAAAGAATTTTCGTAGAAGTTAAAATCTACTTCTTTAGCTTGGTTAAAGCTAATACCGTTATCACTTCCCGAAACTTTTGAAGCGACAATATGCTCTTTAAAGTTTTTTGGGTTTTTTTGAAATGAAATTTTTGAAATGGTTTCAGAAAGATATACAATTCCACTTCTGGTAGAATCTAGGCCTCCACCCATATCACCAACTTTTTGACCTAAAAATTTCTTCGGAAGATTTTTCACCTTAAACAACCCACGAGAATAAAAGTCAGCTTTGTACTGAGAAAATTTATCTGTATTTTTATCTTTATTAGCAATTACGTTTCTAATAATTTTATTTGCAGGATTTTCTTTTGAAGAAATAATCACTTCATCTAAAGCAACCTCTTCTTCAGAGAGTTTAACATTTAAAACAAATGGAAAAGAAGTAATATCAACGCTCTTTTTTACTGTTTTATACCCTAAAATCTGGTAAACTATTGTCTGTTTTCCTTTTTTAGTTCTTGTTAATTCATAATCTCCGTTATCGTTTGTAGTGGTTCCTGTAATCGTGTTTTCTAAATAAACACTAACAAAAGATAGTGCCTGATTGTTTGTATTGGTTACTTTTCCTTTAATTTGAGAAAAAGAAATACTAGTAAGTACTAAAAATAGTAGTGTAATTTTTTTTTTCATAGCGAGCTTTTGTTGAAATCAACAACAAACATAAATGAAGCAGATTTCGATATGTGTTTAAAGATTGTTAAATAAGTTATTAAACTTAACAGACTTCTAAAATGGGTAAATGGTTGCTTATAATTTAATTTTCTATTTTTTCTTCTTCTTTTTTCCAAACAGACCACCTAAAATATCAGTTACTTTTTTTACTGTTTTACCCTTATTACTGGTCGTGGTTGAGTCTTTCTTTTTATTACCGAGTAAACTACCTAAGGTATTATTAATAAGATTGTCTTTTTGTTGTTGAATTAATTTCTGACTCAGTTTTGAAATAGAAGAAGATAAATCAGTTTTAACTGAAGGGTTTTTCATGTTACCTGTAATATTCGCTGTAATTGGTACTGTAATATCCTGATCTTTTGCACTTAGTTTAGAAAGTAAACCTTGAGCCTCGTTTCCTAGATATTTAGCAGGAACATCAAAAGTTATATTATAGTTCATATTCTGATCAAAGCTATGACTCCCTCCAATATTAATACCAATATCCTTATATTTTAACTTAAAAGGCTTTACAGCTACTTGTCCTTTATTAAAAGATAAGTGTGTTTTAATATCCGATAAGTCTAATTTACTTAAATCAATAAACGAGAGTTTATCGTTTAATAAACTTAATGCTTTTGTGTTTTTCGGATTGATTTTGGTAGTTAACAATTCGGCAAGTGCTTTACCAGAAACTGACGTTAAATTAGGAGTGAAATCTTTGTTTAAATTTCCAGATAAATTAATGTCAGAATTTAGTTTTCCGTTCATTGCACCCGCAATCGGACTTAATGATTTCAGTAAATCTAAACCATTAAATGATTGTGAAATGTCAAACGATTTTATACCTAAATCCATATTAAAAGAAGGTGTTTCCTGTTTGGTATTTACTTCTCCGTTTAAAGCAATTTGTCCGTTAAAAATATTTGCGTTTACGTTATGTAAAGTTGCTTTTTCATCTTTTAAAAATAAGGTTCCTTTTACATTTTTCAACGTTAAATTATCATAATAAACAGTTTTAGCATCGGCCAAAATTTTACAATCTAAAAAAGCAGGAATTTTTAAGGATTCCGTTGGCTGTTCTTTCTTATTTGTATCGTCTTTTTCATTTGTAGAAACAGTACTTTCTTGCATAAAATCACTTACATGAAAAGTATTTGAATTCATTTTAAAAGTTCCTTGTAGTTTTTTGTCAGAAAGTAAAAAACCTAATAAATTTTGAATTTTCCCAGTAGCGTTTAAATCACTTTTCCCTGTCGTAGCATCAAACTTAGTTAAGGTAACTGTTTTTGGAGTGAAATTTACTTTTGTGTTTTTTATATTAATAGTGTTCACAATGTCTTTAGAAGAAAAAGCAAAATCAGTTACTTCAATATAACCATCGTTTTTAATACGACTTAAGATGTTATTTTGAATAGCTTTTAAATCAAATCTAGTATGTAAATTTGCTTTTAAAACCCCACTTAATTCATTTTCTAAATCAACTGGATACGCTTTGTTTATATTCGCTAAGTTTAACGTTCCATTTAGTTTTGCGTTGATTTTTGGGTTGTTAGTTATATTATAAATACTTCCATTTCCAGAAAAAGTATCTTCATCAATTTTAAAAGATAATCCGTTAATTTTCACAAAAGTTTTATCAACATACCCAGTGGTATTTTTTAACTGTGCGTCAATATTAATATTACGTACACTTTTAGGTAAATCAGGATATTTAAATGATGCATTAGTAGATTTTACGGCGATATCTAACAACGGAATAGTATTGTTTGTTACTAGACCTCTAATTGTTCCTGAAACACTAAAATCACCAGATGTTTTTACATTTTCAATACTTTTTGTATAGGCTTCAGGTATTAAACCTAAAAAGTTTTTAAAGTCTGATGATGGTGTTTTAAAGTTAATATCAACATCTTGGTTATTCTCATTTATCTGAACATATCCATTAAATATTAAAGGTAAATTATTAAGTTTTGCTTCATTCTTTAAAAACGAAAACTTCTTATTTACTAAATCCATTCCTAGGATGGCATCTAATTCTATTTTTTGGTTTTTGACGTATGAAACGCTATCCATTTCGAAAGAAACCAATGTAGAGGTTTTGGTATTTAATTCAGAATTAGATTGAGAAAAATCACCACTACCACTATGATTAAATTCAGATAAAAGCAGATTTAATTTCCCTTGTTTATCATTGTATTTTATAGTAGAATTATTTATTTCATAAGAGTTGATAGAAAGTCCGAAGTTAGATGGAGCTTCATCTGTACTTTCAATCTTCACATCCGATGGTTTTGCAATGTCATAATTAGCAATACCAATTTCGTTAACTAAAATATTGAGGTTTGCATTATCAATAGAAAAAGACTGAATATTAAGTTGATCGGTTGAATTTTTAAATAATTCGGTAAGTCTTAGTTCTAAGTTAATTTCTTTTGAAAACAATAAAGTGTCTCCTTTAAATGGATTCCCATTAATAATTGAAACATTTGAAAGTTGTAATGATGCATTCGGAAAATCTCTTAATAAACTAAGGTTTGCATCTGTAAAATCTAATTGGGCAGTAATATTATTGTTAACGGTCTTTTTTACAAGCGTAATAATCTTATCTTGAAACAAAAAAGGAGTTAAAATTAATAAAATCAATAATGTAACAAATATGGTTAACAGTATTTTATATATTTTTTTCATGATTTCAACTAGTTTTGTGTTTAAGTATTATAACGAACAAAGTTCATGAATTATTTGTTAAGAAAATCAAAATTAAAGATTGAATTTTTTTTTTGAAAATCCTGTATTAGAAAAGAATACCATTTGAATAAAAAACAGGGACTTTGGTAGATTTCAAATCAATGAATAATAACTAATTATTTATATAGGAATAAAGGTTGTTTTAAATAATTCGAAGAAATTGATGGGGTTTTTAAATTTTTTTATTGAATGTGCAGTGGGAAAAATAAAATTTCTAAAAAAATGTATATTTTTATTTCACAAAAAAGCTGTCTGAACTCTTAAATTCAGACAACTTGGGCTGTTTTTAAAGAAAATCTCCAAAGAAAAACCAGTTTAGGCCTTTTTTAATAGTTTGTTTTTTTGCTTTGGGTTGTTTTGTGTTTTCTTCTTTTATTGATTCTTGTTCAAATAAATCAACTACAAATTCATCGTAACTTTTTCCGATTTCTTCTTTTAAGTAAGCTTCAAAATATAATTCGCTAGCTTTTTCTCCTTTTAATTTTTCAATGTCTAAAAGAGTTTTATATAAAGGTTCAATTTTTTCAATTACATTTTTTGGTATAGATTTTCTACGACCTGTGTACCCTGTTATATTTCCTTTTTCATCTTTATCAATTGTAAAATCGGTAATCACCCAATAATATCGTCCTGTTCTAGTTAGGTTTTTAACTATAGCATGGTAGTTTTTGCCATTTTTAAGTGCATCCCACAAGGCTTTAAAAGCAGCTTTTGGCATATCAGGATGTCTAATAATATTATGAGGTTCGCCTATTAATTCAATTGCATTGTATTCACAAGTTTGAGTAAATGCGCTATTCGCATAAAGTATAGTTCCGTAAGTATCGGTCTTACTAACAATTGTTTGGGTCTTGTCCCACTTTACTTCTTCATTGATTATTTGTCTTGGGGGCGTTTTCATAGTTTATTTTTTAGTTTTAAAAAGAGCAAAGCTCCGAAGAAGGTTATTCTCAAAACATGATTTTAGTCATGTTTTAAATTTTTAACTAAATAACAAAAACGTATATTTGTGAGTTCAAACAAACAAGAACTAAGCTATGAGTGATTCTAGAAAAAGGCGTGAAGCTTTGCTATATCATGCAAAACCGAAGCCAGGAAAGATAGAAGTAGTACCTACTAAAAAATACACTACGCAACACGATTTGTCGTTAGCGTACTCTCCCGGAGTTGCAGAGCCTTGTTTGGAAATAGCAAAAGATAAAAACAATGTTTATAAATACACTGCTAAAGGAAATTTAGTAGCTGTTATTACTAACGGAACAGCTGTGTTAGGCTTGGGAGATATTGGTCCGGAAGCTTCTAAACCAGTGATGGAAGGAAAAGGATTATTATTTAAGATTTTTGCAGATATTGATGTTTTTGATATAGAAGTTGATGCTACTGATGTTGATAAATTTGTGGAAACCGTTAAGGCGATTGCACCAACTTTTGGAGGAATTAACTTAGAAGATATCAAAGCTCCAGAAGCTTTTGAAATAGAAAGAAGATTAAAAGAGGAGTTAGATATTCCTGTAATGCACGACGATCAGCATGGTACTGCAATTATTTCTGCAGCAGCTTTGAAAAATGCCTTAGAAATTATTGAGAAAGATATTACTACGGTTAAAATTGTAGTAAACGGGGCGGGAGCAGCTGCAATTTCTTGTACACGATTGTATTTAAAATTAGGTGCTAAGAGAGAAAATGTGGTGATGTGTGACAGTAAAGGTGTCATTAGAAAAGATAGAGGTAACTTAACGTCACAAAAAGCCGAATTTGCAACCGAAAAGGATGTGAATACTTTAGAAGAAGCAATGCACAATGCAGATGTTTTTATAGGCTTATCAAAAGGAAATGTGGTAACACCAAAGATGTTATTATCTATGGCTAAAGACCCTGTTGTTTTTGCGATGGCAAATCCAGACCCTGAAATAGAATACCAAGTCGCAGTTGATACCCGTGATGATATTATTATGGCAACAGGAAGGTCAGATCATCCTAATCAAGTAAATAATGTTCTTGGTTTTCCTTTTATTTTCAGAGGCGCGTTAGATGTTAGAGCAACTAAGATTAACGAAGAAATGAAAATGGCTGCTGTAATTGCTTTAGCAGATTTAGCAAAACAATCAGTTCCAGAGCAAGTTAATATTGTATACGATGAAGTAAGTCTTTCATTTGGAAGAGAATATATTATTCCTAAACCATTTGATCCAAGATTAATATATGAAATCCCTCCAGCGATTGCGAAAGCAGCAATGGATTCCGGTGTAGCCAAAGAGCCGATTACAGATTGGGATAAATATAGAGAGGAATTAATGGATCGATCTGGTACTGGAAGTAAAGAAATTCGATTATTACATAACAGAGCAAAAAAAGATCCGAAACGAATAGTTTTTGCTGAAGCTGATCATTTAGATGTATTAAAAGCAGCACAACGTGTTTATGATGAGAAAATTGGAATTCCTATTTTATTAGGAAGAAAAGAGGTTATTTTAGAGCTGAAAGAAGAATTAGGGTTTGATGGAGAGGTTGTTATTATTGATCCTAAAACTGATGAAGAAAACGATAGAAGAAATAGGTATGCGGAAACTTTTTGGAAAACAAGACAACGTAAAGGTATTTCTTTCTTAGAGGCTCAAAAATGGATGCGAGAGCGTAATTATTTCGCAGCAATGATGGTGAATACCGGTGAAGCAGATGCTTTAATTACAGGTTATTCTAGATCGTACCCTTCGGTTGTAAAACCAATGTTAGAATTAATAGAGAAGGAAAAAGGTGTTTCTCGAGTTGCAGCAACCAATTTGATGCTTACCAAGCAAGGGCCAATGTTTTTGGCAGATACAACGATTAATATAAATCCTACAGCCAAAGACTTGGCAAAGATTAGTCAACTTACATCAGGGTTAGCAAAAATGTTTGGTATGAAACCACATATTGCGATGTTAGGTTTTTCAAATTTTGGTTCATCAAAAGCTGAAAGTTCTGTAAAAATAAGAGAAGCAGTATCGTATATACACCGCTATCACCCAAATGTAATTGTTGATGGTGAATTACAAGCTGATTTTGCTTTAAATCCTGAATTGTTAGCAAAAGAATTTCCTTTTTCTAAATTAAACGGTAAAAGAGCAAATATTTTAATATTTCCGAATTTGGAATCAGCAAACATAACTTATAAGTTAATGAAGCAAGTTGATGGAGTTGAATCTATTGGACCTATTTTGTTAGGAATGAGTAAACCAGTTCATATTTTGCAATTAGGGGCAAGTGTTGATGAAATGGTAAATATGGCGGCCGTAGCTGTTGTAGATGCCCAAAACAAACTGATAAAAAGTAAAGCTTCTAATAAAAAATAAATTGTCTATTTTAGACGAATTGAAAATCAATTGAATGATAACACAAATTAAGGGGAAACTTGTGGAGAAAAATCCTACATATGCAGTAATTGACTGTAATGGTATAGGATACTTATTACATATTTCTTTAAACACCTATTCTTCATTACCAGATGATGAAAACGTGTTGCTATACACTCATTTATCTGTTCGTGAAGATGCTCATACGTTGTACGGGTTTTTCAATAAAGTTGAACGAGAAATATTTCGATTACTTACTTCAGTCTCTGGAGTAGGACCAAGTATTGCTAGAACAATGTTGTCATCAATGACATCTGAAGAAATACAACAAGCTATTGCTTCAGAAAATGTTAAAGCGATACAATCCGTCAAAGGAATTGGTGCAAAGACAGCACAACGTGTTATTGTTGACTTGAAAGATAAAATTTTAAAGATTTTTGATTTAGACGAAGTTTCGATTACACAAAACAATACAAGTAAAGAAGAAGCGTTATCTGCGTTAGAGGTTCTTGGCTTTGCGCGTAAACAAGCAGATAAAGTTATTGGAAATATATTAAAAGAAACACCTAAAGCTAGTGTTGAACAGCTAATAAAACAGGCGTTAAAAAATTTATAAAAAAGATTGGAAAAGACAGTTATGAATAGGTTACTAACAACACTTGCTTTATTGTTAAGTGTTGTTTCGTTTTCACAAAATACTTCGAGCAACAGTGTAAATACTATTAAAAAAGACACTGTTATACCGCTTAAGTATAATTTTAATAGCAATCAGAATGGAGGTCTTTTCTTGAGTAACCCTACTGAAAAAATCGTAACCTACGATAAAGCGATAAATAAATTTGTATTGGTAGAAAAAATAGGTAATTACTATATTGGTACACCTATTTTTATGACGCCAGAAGAGTATAGTAAGTATCGTTTGAAAACGGATTTAAAAAATTATTTTAAAGAAAAAGTCGATGCGACTAATCCTAAGAAAAAAGGAAATAAGAAGGCTAGAAAAAATTTATTGCCAAAGTATTATGTAAACTCTAAATTTTTTGAATCTATTTTCGGTGGAAACACAGTTGAGGTAAATCCTACAGGACAAGTAAATATAAAACTAGGAGGTATTTATCAAAAAAATGAGAATCCTCAAATTTCTATTGAAAACCAAAGTAGTTTTACATTTGATTTCGATCAGCAAATAAGTGCAAGTTTACAAGCAAAGGTCGGTAAGCGATTAAAAGTAACTGCAAATTACGATACCCAGTCTACGTTCGATTTTCAAAATATTATCAAATTAGAATACACACCAACTGATGATGATATTATAAGGAATATTGAAGCAGGTAACATTAGTATGCCAATAAAAAACTCCTTAATTAACGGAGCACAATCATTATTTGGTGTAAAAACGGAATTACAATTTGGTAAAACATATATAACAGCCGCATTTTCACAACAAAATTCACAAACTAAAACAGTTATTGCTGAAGGTGGTGCTACTATAGAGCAATTCGAATTTCGTGCTTCTGATTACGATAATGACAGACACTTTTTTTTAGGACAATACTTTAGAGAAAATTATAAAAAAGCTTTAAATAATTATCCATTAGTAAATAGTCCCATAAACATAACGAGAGTTGAGGTTTGGATAACCAATAGAACTCAAAATGTAAACGATTATCGTAGTATTGTAGGTCTTGCCGATTTAGGAGAATCTAGCGATGCTAATGAGGTAAATCCAACAGAAATTAATGCAATTCCTGGTGCAATTTCAGTTAATTCTAGTATTTTACCATATAATGGAGTTAATAATTTAAATCCACTATTAGCTACTGTTGTAGGTGGAATTAGAGATGTTGCTTCAGTTGATAATGCTATTAATGCTTTAGGTATTACACCAAAGCAAGGGTTTAATTATTCGTATTTACAAAACGCACGTAAATTGCAGCCTAATGAGTTTAGAGTACATCCTCAATTAGGTTTTATTTCTTTAAATAGAAGATTAAATGATGGGGAAGTTTTAGCGGTTGCTTACGAGTATACTGTTGTTGGAGCTTCAAATGGAGAAACAGTATTTAAAGTAGGAGAATTTTCTAATGATGGAGTTGTAGCTCCTTCAAATTTAGTGGTAAAACTATTACGTAGTGAAATTTTAAACACCATACGTCCTGGTACATCTACAGCAACAAGTCTTGGAGAAGCTTTTCCAACATGGCAATTAATGATGAAGAATGTGTATGCATTGGGAGCTTTCCCTTTACGACGTGAAGGGTTTCGTTTCGAATTATTATATCGTGATGACGAAACAGGAACCTTACAAAACACCTTACAAAAAGCCTTAACACCAGGAGTAACAGATAAACCACTATTACGTATTTTGAATTTAGATAAACTAGATCAAAGTCAATATGCGGTGCCTAACGGAGATGGTTTTTTTGATTATGTAGACGGAATAACGGTTAATTCCGAAAGAGGATATGTATTGTTTCCAGAACCAGAACCTTTTGGGAACGATTTAAAAGATGAACTTACCAATGTGTTAGATCAAGGGAAATACCTTTTCGAAGAATTGTATTTAACCACAAAAATTCAAGCAAAAAACGAATATCAAAATAAAGATAAATTCTTCTTAAAAGGATATTTTAAATCTGAAACAAGTAGAGGTATTTCACTTGGAGGGTTTAATATACCTAGAGGTTCTGTTCGCGTTACTGCAGGAGGGCGGCAATTAGTTGAAGGAATAGATTATGTAGTAGATTACCAGTTAGGAAGAGTACAAATTTTAGACCCGGGCTTAGAAGCTTCAGGAGTCCCAATAAATGCAACAACTGAGAGTAATACCTTATTTAGCCAGCAACAAAAAACGTTTATTGGTATTGATGTAGAACATCGTTTTTCTGAAAAATTTACTATAGGAGGAACCTATTTAAATGTAAGTGAAAAACCAATTACACCAAAAGTGAATTTTGGAGGAGAACCTATTGATAATGTAATGCTAGGTTTTAATGTAGATTATTCTTCGGAAGTTCCTTATTTAACAAAACTAGCAAATAAATTACCATTTGTAGAAACGGAAGCTCCGTCAAATGTATCTGTTAGAGCAGATATGGCGTATTTATTACCAGGATCACCGAGCGGAATTAATGTAGATGGAACAGCAACTTCATATTTAGATGATTTCGAAGCTTCTCAAATACCGATTAATTTAAGTTCACCACAGCAATGGTTTTTAGCAAGTACACCAGAATCACAAGGATTTGATGGTGGAGCAGGTGATTTAACATATAACTATAAAAGAGGGAAAATAGCCTGGTATAATGTAGATCAATTATTTTATGGTAGCGGTAATAGACCAAGTAATATTGATGAGAATGAACTGTCAAGAAATGAAGTTCGTCAAATACGTTACAATGAATTATTTCCTAATACCGATTTAGATATTACCCAACAGAATTTAATACGTACGTTAGATTTGGCTTATTATCCATCAGAAAGAGGGCCGTATAACTATAATCAAAATGCAAGTTTAGTAACTTCAGAAGAACGTTGGGGCGGAATTATGCGACCATTAACAACTAATAATTTTGAGCAAGCAAATGTAGAATATATTCAGTTTTGGTTAATGGATCCGTATGAGAATCACTCAATTACGCAAGCAGAAGGGTTGCCAGCAGGAGTAAATCCTCAAGACCCAAGTAATCAAGTAGGTAAATTATTTATTAACTTGGGAAGTGTTTCTGAAGATATTTTAAAAGATGGTAGAAAGCAATATGAAAACGGGTTACCAATAGATGGAATTAAAATTTCAGGAACTAATGTTAATGAAACAGCTTGGGGTAATACACCAATAAATCCATCAATTTTATACGCTTTTGATTCAAGTAATGAAGCTAGAGTAAATCAGGATATTGGTTTAGATGGATTGACAGATGAAGATGAAAAATTAAAATACCCTGCGTTTGCATCATTAGATGACCCTGCAGGAGATAACTTCCAGTATTTTAGAGGAGGAGCTATAGAAGCTACTAGTCCGTCAGTTTTATCACGCTATAAAAATTTCAACGGAACGCAGGGTAACTCTCCAACAGCAAGTCAATCAAACGAATCTTTCCCTACTTCTTCAACAGCATATCCTGATGTAGAAGATATTAATAAAGATCAAACAATGAACCCTGTAAACAGTTATTTTGAATATGAGGTTTCATTAAATCAAAGTGATTTACAATTGGGTCAAAATCATATTATAGATGTAAAAAATGAGCCAATTACATTGGCAAACGGAGCATCAAGAAATACTACTTGGTATCAATTTAGAATACCTGTTAGAAATGTAACAGATGCTCAGAAAATTAATGGAATCACTGATTTTAATAGTATCCGTTTTATAAGAATGTTTCTTTCTCAATTTAAGATGCCAGTAGTTTTACGATTTGGTGAATTAGAATTGGTACGTGGAGATTGGCGCAGATATACGAAAACATTACCAAATACAGGTGTTCCTGTTAATTTGTTACCAGAAGAGCTTAATAAGTTTGAAGTAGGTGTGGTAAGTATTGAGCAAAACTCAGAAAAATATAAAATTCCGCCAGGAATTCAAAGAGAACAATTACAAGGAACAAATAGAATTCAACGTCAAAACGAACAATCTGTAACCTTAAAAGTTACCGATTTACCAGCTGATGAGGTAAGAACTATTTATAAAAATATAAGTATTGATATGCGTAGATATAAAAATCTACGTATGTTTTTACACGCCGAAAAACCATCTGTAGCTACTACACAAGATGGAGATATGGTTGCAATTATTCGTTTAGGAACCGATTTAAATGACAATTATTACGAAATCGAGAAACCATTGGAATTATCAACCTCTAGAGCTACTTCACTTGATGTTTGGCCAGAGGCAAATAACTTAGAGGTTCCATTACAGGAATTAGCAAACTTAAAGTTAGAGAGACCAATTGGAACTGGTACGAGTATTACCGATGTGTTTTCGTCGACAAGTTCTAATGGGTTAAAAATTTCTGTAAAGGGTAATCCTACATTGGCACAGATAAGAACAGTAATGTTAGGAGTAAAAAATGTATCTAATTTAGATAAAACAGCAGAGGTTTGGTTTAATGAATTACGTGCAGTTGGTTTTGACAACAAAGGAGGATGGGCAGCTGTTTTAAATGCGGATGCGAATCTTGCAGATGTAATAGATGTGTCTTTAGCTGGAAGAATGTCTACCATTGGTTTTGGGAGTGTAGAAGATCGAGTGCAACAAAGAAGTATAGAAGAGATTAAACAATATAGTGTTGCAACTAATATTCAGTTAGGTAAAATGATGCCTAAGAAATGGAACATGCAAATTCCTATGAGTTATAGTTATGGTGAAGAATTTAGAGATCCTAAATACGATCCTCAGTTTCAAGATATAGAGTTGAAAGATGCATTAGATAAAAATCCAAATAGTAAAAATGCGCAGGATTATACCCGTAGAAAAAGTATTAGTTTTATCAATGTAAAAAAGAATAAGAATCCTGAAAGTAAGAAGAAACCTAAATTCTACGATGTAGAAAACTTAGCTGTTTCTTATGCTCATAATGAAGAATTTCATAAAGATTATAATATTGAGAAATTTGAGAATAAAAATGTTATGGCAGGAGCTAGTTATAATTTTAATTTTAAGCCTTTTGTTATTGAGCCATTTAAAAAGTCTAAATTATTTAAGAATAAATTTTTACGATTTATAAAAGATTTAAACATTAATCCTGTACCAAAAACGATAGCACTTAATTCAAGAATTAATAGAAATTACAACTCGCAGCAATCACGTAATTTAATTGAAGGGCTAACAGCTCAACCAGAATTAACGCAACGTAGATTTATGTTTAATTGGGATTATACAATTGGTTTCGATTTAACAAAATCATTGCAATTAAACTTTAACGCTACCAATAATTATATTTATGATAGTTTTGGAGATGATGAAGATTTAGAAATTTATGATCAGTTTTTTACTGTTGGAAGACCAGATAATTATCATCAAAAATTAAATGCGACCTATAAACTACCAATTAATAAGTTGCCTTACCTCAGTTTTATTACTGCGGATTATGGGTATACTGCAGATTTTGATTGGAAAGCTGGTTCACAGAGTATTATTAATCAGGAAGATGATACGACAGGAGAAATTACTGTTCTTGATTATCAAGAAGTTGTTGGTAATATGATTCAGAATGCAAACACGCATAATCTAAATACAAATATTAATTTTGGACGTTTTTATAAAACTTTAGGACTAGACAAGTTATTGTTAAAAGGAACTAAAAAGAAACCAATTAAAAAAGAAACAGGTGCCTTGGCTGCTAAAGCATCAACTAAAAAAGTAAAATTAAAAAGGAATGCTTCTTTGGGTCATAAAGTAATGAAAGGAGTGTATGATGTGTTAACATCAGTAAAAAGAGGGAAAATCAGTTATTCTCAAAATAATGGAACTTTATTACAAGGATATAAACCATCGGTAGGTTTCTTGGGGCGAAACAACTATGGTGGAGGTTCAGCACCCACACTTGGGTTTGTATTCGGTAGTCAAACAGATATCTTGAATAAAGCTATTGAAAATGGATGGTTAGTAACAAGAGATGTAGACGACCCTTATTATAGTAAGAATTATGGAAAAACAAGATATAAGAAATTAGATTATAATGTTTCTGTGAAGCCATTTAAAAATTTAACTATTGATTTAAGAGGGAATAGAATTCAAACAAGTAATTTAAATCAACAATTAGATGTAATTTCCGATGGTACTGGAGGGTTTTATCAAGACGAAAACATAAAACCATTCGAAACAGGTAATTATAGTATTAGTCATTTTATGTTAGGTACTATTTTTACAGATAGTGAAATTTTATATCAGAATTTCTTGCAAAACAGAACGATAATTTCTAATAGATTATCTGCAGTATCGGGGTTACCAAATACAGCAACATCTGCGTATAAAATTTCAGGCCAACAGGCTATGTTACCGGCATTTATTGCTGCGTATTCGGGTAATAATGCAAGTTCGGTAAGTACGGGTATCTTTAAAAATATACCAATACCAAATTGGACGTTACGTTATAATGGGTTTATGAAGAATAAATGGTTTAAAAAGAGATTTTCTTCTTTTACATTATCTCATGGCTACAAATCGTCTTACACGATAGGGAATTACACTAATAATTTACAATATGATTCAACAAATCCAACAACAAATACAAATACTTCTGGTAATTATCAACCAGAACTATTACTTTCGTCGGCAACTTTAATTGATGAGTTTTCACCATTGGTAAAAGTCGATTTTAGAATGAAAAATTCATTTTCATTTAAAGGAGAAATAAGAAGAGATAGAAGTTTAACTCTAAATTTCAATAATAATACATTAACCGATATTAAAGGAACGGAATATGTTATTGGATTTGGATATAAAATTAGAGATGTTAAATTTGTAACTCGATTTACAGGTAAAAAAGAAACTTTAAAAGGAGATATTAATTTAAGAGCAGATATATCTTTAAGAGATAATTTAACTTTAATACGAAGTGTTGATAAACAAAATAGTCAAATAACAGGTGGAGAAAATTTATTCGGACTAAAGTTTATAGCCGATTATAATTTAAGTAGCAATTTAACAGCATCATTTTATTACAATCATCAAACGTTCCAATATGCTGTTTCAACTACATTCCCAAGGCAATCTATTAATGCAGGAATCAATTTAATATATAATTTAGGAAATTAAACAAACACAATAAAAGATACTAGAATGAATATTCCATCAGAATTAAAATACACAAAAGACCACGAGTGGATAAAAATTGAAGAAGGTGTAGCAACTATAGGTATTACTGCTTTTGCACAAGGAGAGCTGGGTGATATCGTGTATGTAGATGTTGATACATTAGATGAATCTTTAGATATTGAAGAGGTTTTCGGTTCAGTAGAGGCAGTTAAAACGGTGTCAGACCTTTTTATGCCTTTATCAGGAGAAGTAATTGAGTTTAACGAAGCGTTAGAAGACGAACCAGAATTGGTAAATTCAGATCCTTACGGTAATGGATGGATGATAAAAATTAAATTATCAGATGATTCACAAGTAGCAGATTTATTAAATGCCGATGCGTATCAAGAACTTATTAAAGGATAATTTAAAAGGAATAGCAATACTGATTACGATTAGTATTGCTATTCTTAGTTTAATAAAAATTGATCATCAACCAATTCAAATAAATAATTTAGATAAATATGAGCATGCTTTTGCTTATTTTGTTTTAAGTTTTGTTTGGTTATTGGCTTTTAGGAAAACTAAAATCAATAAGTTTATTATTGTTTTTTGCTGCTTTTTTTACGGCATAATTATTGAAGCTCTTCAAGTTACAGTAACTTTATATCGATCAGGTGATGTTTTAGATATTGTAGCAAATACGACGGGTATTTTAATAGCTTGCATTATTTACTTTCTTTTTTTAAGAAAAATGTAGTTATTTAAAGAATTAGCTTGTAAAAGTTGAAATAATTTAATTAAATTAGCGAACTATTAAAAAACATTTAGGATGGAAATTAAGAAAAATCCAAAGTCAAACTTAGAGAATTATAGTAAACTGTTTATGCAGTTAGGTTTGGTTTTAGCGTTATTTGTAACATATGTTGCAATAGAAAATAAAACATATGATAAAACATATGGAGATTTAGGTTCAGCTAGTATGGCTTCAGAAATTGAAGAAGAAACAATTGAACTTAAAATTGAACCACCAAAACCAAAACCAAACACTCCACCACCACCAGCACCAGAAAGAATGGAGATTGTTGAAGATGAAAAGGAAGTTGAGGAAACTGTTATTGAGTCTACTGAAACTGATGAATCTGAAGCGGTTGAAATTGAGGATATCGTAGAAGTGGAAGAAGAAGAAGACTTTAACGAAGATGTACCTTTTTCAATTATTGAAGAAGTGCCTATTTTTCCAGGATGTAAAGGAACAAAAGCACAAAAGAAAGCTTGTTTAAATAAAAAACTAAGAAAGCACGTTCAACGTTATTTTGATGCTGAATTGGCAAACGAATTAGGTTTATCGCCTGGTAAGAAAAAGATTTACGTTCAATTTAAAATTGATAAAGATGGATCTATTACAGGTATAAATGCTAGAGCACCTCACCCAAGATTAAAAAAAGAGGCAATTCGTATAGCAAAAAAAATACCTAAAATGAAACCAGGTAGACAAAGAGGTCGAGCTGTAAGAGTTGGATATACTTTACCTATTACTTTTAATGTAGAGTAATCTTAAAGATACAATCACAATATTAAAAAGCAACCCTAATAAGGTTGCTTTTTTTATTGGCATGCTTCTTGTCTTTAACATAGTATTAACATAAAATTAATTACTATGAAAGCACAAAAGAAAAACCCAAGAAAACAATTAGAGAAATTCTCATCAATTTTTACACAATTAGGTTTAGTACTCGTATTATTTATTGTTTTTGTTTCACTCGAGCATGAAACAGAAAAAACAAGGGAGGCTTATTATGCTTCTGGTAGAGAAATAGAAACTATTTTTGACTTTTCACCAGTCGTTATTATTGAAAAGAAGAAAATTGTAGTAATGCAGCCAGTAAAAATGCAACCCGTTAAAACCTTTATTACTCCAGTAATTGTAAAGAATACGGATATTAACCCAGAACCAGTAATTGATTTACCAATAAATGATGAACCTACTATTGTAATAGGGCCTAAAAAAGAGGAACCAAAAGTTGTTGAACCAATAGAAAGTACAGTATCTATTAATAATGTTCAAAACAGACCTGTTTTTAAAGGATGCGAAGGGTTATCTGAAGAAGAAAATAAGAAATGTTTTGAGAGAAAAATTCAACAACATGTGCAAAGATATTTTGATGTAGAATTAGCACAAGATTTAGGATTAAGATCAGGAAAATATAAAATTTTATCGCAATTTATAATTGATAAATCAGGAGTAGTATCTGATATAGAAATTAGAGCACCACATAAAAGACTAAAAAAAGAAATGAATAAAGTTGTGAGTAAAATCCCGAAATTCACCCCTGGTAAACAAAATAATACACCTGTTAAGGTTAAATATACTTTACCTATCACTTTTAGAGTAGAATAAAATAAAAAACTCAACTATTACGGTTGAGTTTTTTATTTTTGTTTTTATGAATACAACAAAACCTTTTTTTGTACACGAAACTGCCGTAATAGATGACGAATGTATTATTGGCATAGAAACTAAGATTTGGCATTTTAGTCATATAATGCCTCACTGTGTTATTGGTAATAATTGTAACATCGGTCAAAATGTAGTAGTTTCTCCCAAAGTAGTTTTAGGTAATAATGTAAAGGTTCAAAATAATGTATCTATTTATACGGGTGTTATTTGCGAGGATGATGTTTTTTTAGGTCCGTCAATGGTGTTTACGAATGTTATAAACCCACGAAGTGCTATTAAGCGACAAGACCAGTATTTAAAAACTACGGTTAAAAAAGGGGCAAGTATTGGCGCTAATGCAACAATAGTATGTGGAAATGTTATAGGGGAATACGCATTTGTTGGTGCAGGAGCAGTGGTTACTAAAGAGGTACTTCCTTATGCGTTAGTTGTCGGTAATCCATCTAAGCAAATAGGTTGGGTTAGTGAATATGGTCATCGTTTACACTTTGATACAAATAATGAGGCAATATGTTTTGAAAGTAAAGAGAAATATAAATTGGAAAACAAAAAGGTTTCTAAAATTTAATTTTTTTATTTTTTTTTGTAAAGAAGAAAATATTATTTATATTTGATATGTGGTTGAAAAACCACTTCTTTTTCATAGCAATTTTTCCCACTCAGTTTTGAGTGGGTTTTTTTATGAATAATTCCCATATTAAAAAACTATAAACAATAGTATATTCTACTCCGACAAGCCATAAATTTTCTGTCCATGGCTGGTTTGCGTACGCTTGATAACTTAAAATTATAACTAAACTCCAAACTATAGGAAATCTATATTTGGTAAAAATTGATAAAATTAATAACGTAGCTATATACCATGGATGCATTGTTGTAGTTGTAAAGTAATAAAAGGATAGGCCAAATAACATTGCAGTGATTAACTGTGCGGTTGTTTTGTTTTTTCTAAAGAAAGTTATCACTAGTAAAAATAGAATGGTTAAAAAGGGCGTTATTTTACCTATAGTAGCTATTTCATTATGACCTCTAAATAAATAACCAATTTCTCTAGCGATATAATAAAAACTAGCGTTAAATTCAAAGTTCTTAAACCATAATCCAACAGAGTTAGTATAATTAGTAATTAAGTCTGAAGAATAGAAAGGGAAGAAAAACAGGAGTGTTAATAGAATAACTATTAAGTAAAACAGCGCGAGCTTTGTTATCCTCAAATAAATTGAAATAGGTGTTTTTTTATTAGTATTTGGTTTTATAAACCATTGGAGAAATAATGGTAAAAATAATAATGGGATCAATTTTACTGAAATAGAACAAGCTAATAAAACTGCTACCCAAATCCATTTTTGTTGCTGTAGTTTATATAAACTACAAACTAAGAAAAATAGCATAACGGGTTCAAAGTGTAAATTACCTGTCATCTCTATGATAATAAACGGATTTAAAGCGTAAAAGAAGATGTTATAAACAGGTAGCTTTAGTTTTTCTAACAGTTTTTTACCGAAGTAAAGAATTCCAATATCGGCTAAAATGATGCTAATTCTTAATACGATTACGCTTCCAAAAATACTTTTATTCGCGAAAATTGCTGCTATTAGAAATGATAACTGATTTATTGGAGGATAATTAGTGAAATGACTTCCATTCATTGTTCCCATTCCTTTGTATAATTCTACAGCTTGTGGAATAGGGTAACTCTGTTGTTCAATAAATGCTTTTGGTAAAGATAAATATGGGTTGTAACCTTCAAAAATCATTCTTCCATCCCAAATGAATCGATAAAAATCTTGAGATAAATTTGGAAGAGAAAAAATAAAAACCAATCTGAATAAAATAGCGATACTTGCTAAAAAATAAAAATCATTTTTCTTTTTTAGATACAAAAAATAAGAACTAGTAAATAAACCAACCCATAAAAAAAGTAGTTTATAAAATTCTGTACGTTCTAAAAAATAGGCAAAAACAAAATAAAAAATTACACTAACAATGGTTAGTGCAATTACACTGTGTTTTTTCCAGAATGCCATTAGGCTTTAGAAAAAATAGATTTAAAAAAGACATATCCAAATCCCACAAATAACATTAAGTGAAATGGGAACAATCCAAAATCTCCTCCTTTATCACCTACAATAAATGCACTATACATACCGAAAGCAAAATACAGCGCTAAGAAACCTTCAATAATAACATGTAAGGAAATCTTTTTACGAATATATTTGTTGTTTTTCCAGCCATCTTTAATAGTTGTAATGTTAAATTTAGGTGTACGAACAAACTCACTTTTTTTACCAAAGTGACCTTCTAAAACGGCAATAGAATTATGTAAAGAAAACCCCATAGCAATAGAAAAGAATGTGAAAAAAGTACCTGTGTATTTAAAAAAGTTTTTAATTCCACCACCATAAGTTTTCTTATACATGTGCCAGTAACAAATGAAGAAAATTAAAGAGCTAATTACAAAAAAGCTCATCATATAAAAGTATGGTCTTAAATGCGCATATTCATTTTTAATATACAGCATAGGAATACTTAATATACCTACTAAAAACACATTTAAAAACATTGAGCTATTTAATAAGTGTAATAATCCGTGAATCTTAGATTTGAAAGATAAGTTGTTGCTGGAAACAACTCTTTTTGCCATTTTCTGAAAATTCTCAGCACCTCCTTTATTCCATCGAAATTGTTGCGAACGTGCAGCACTAATAATTACAGGTAATTCTGCGGGTGTTTCAACATCTTCTAAATATTTAAATTTCCAGTTTTTTAACTGAGCTCTATAACTTAAATCTAAATCTTCGGTAAGTGTATCTCCTTCCCAGTTTCCGGCATCATAAATACATTCTTTACGCCACAAACCAGCGGTTCCATTAAAATTAATAAAATGGCCTTTACTATTTCTACCTACTTGCTCTAAGGTGAAATGTGCATCTAAAGCAAAAGCTTGAATTTTAGTTAAAGTTGAATAGTTTCTATTAATATGTCCCCAACGCGTTTGTACAACGCCAATTTCTGGGTCTTTAAAATAGGGTACAGTTTTTAACAACCAGTCTTCTTGAGGTAAAAAATCGGCATCAAAAATGGCAATGAATTCTCCTTTTGCTATTTTTAAACCTTCTTTTAATGCACCCGCTTTAAAACCTTGGCGATTTTCTCTGCAAATATGCGTAATGTCTAATCCTGTTTTTTGGAGCTCTTTTATATGCTTTGCTGTAGAAATTACAGACTCATCTGTAGAGTCATCTAAAACCTGAATTTCTAATTTTTCTCTAGGGTATTCAAGTTTAGCAATATTATCTAACAAACGCTCCATTACATAAAGTTCATTATATACAGGAAGTTGAATAGTTATATACGGAATTTCTGTCGAGTTAGAAAAATCAAACTTAGGAGAGTTATCTTTTTGTTTTTGAGCTTTTAAGTAATTAAAAAGTAAATTCAATTGCGCCAAAGCATACATGAAAATAAGCACTAAAGAAATCGTGTATATCGTAATTATAATATATTGTACAACCATTATTAAAAACTGTATTTAAATATCCAACCTAAAATTTTTATGCCGGCTAAGATACTACCTTTTACGGTTCCTGAAACTTTTGACACACCAATTCTATTTCTATATTTCATTGGAATCTCTACATACGATAATTTCTGTTTTAACGCCTTTAATTGCATTTCAACCGTCCACCCATAGGTTTTATCTTCCATATTTAGAGCTAACAATTTATCGTACTTTATAGCTCTAAAAGGGCCCAAATCGGTGAATTTGGAGTTGAAAAAAAGTGACATTAAAAATGTAGCTAGCCAATTTCCAAATATTTGTTGCGGAGTCATAGAACCTCGTTCACGTAGTCGTTTTACTCGCGTTCCGATTACAAAATCTACATTGTCATTTATAATCGGATTAATAAGTTCTGTTAATTGCTCAGGGTAATCTGAATAATCACCGTCTAAAAAAACAATGATATCTGGTTTCTGATTTGGATCGCTGAGCGTAGTCGAAGCGATGTATTCCATTCCTTTTAAACAAGCGTAACCATATCCTTTTCTGTTTTCTTGTAAAACTGTAGCGCCAGCATTTTTAGCATTATTTTCTGTGTTATCGGTAGAATTATTGCTTATTACAATTATCTCACCTACAATAGAGGGAATGTCGTTAATAACTTTTGCAATGGAATCTTGCTCGTTATACGCGGGGATGATTACTTTTATTATTAGGTTCATTACTTTAAATCCTTCAAATTATTCTCCTTTCTAAAGGAAGAAAAATTTTTCCATTCGTTTATTTTTTTTCCGTTTTTAAATTTAACGGCTTTTATAAGTTTTCGCTTTTGGTAAAGCAAGCAGTATCCATTTTTCTGATTATCTTTTAACTGACACTTATGGTTTACATTTCCTTCATTGTCATAAAATAACCACCATTTATTTTCTTTTCCTCTTATAAAATGGCCTTCTTTTTTTTTAGAAGCATTTTCTCGGTAAAAATACCAATATTTAGAAGGAAGATCGTTTTTAAAGCTCCCTTCTTTTTTTAAAGCCCCGTTTTGGTGATAAAATTTCCAATATTTAATCTTATCATTGTTTTTAAGCCAACCTTCTTGTTTTAAATTACCATTATTATAATAAGATTTATGATATTCATTTTGCGAAAAAACAGTAAAACAACTTAATAAAAAAAATAGATATAGTTTATTTTTCATTTATTAATTTCATTAAATCAACATCATTTCCTAGCAAAACTTCAGTAGGATTAATTCTTCCTTCTTCTGGCCCGTTTTCTAACTTTAAAACACCACGTGGACAAACTGCAGAACAAATCCCACAACCTACACAACTTGAACGTACAATGTTTTCTCCCTTTTGTGCATATGCCCTAACGTCAATTCCTTGTTCACAATAGGTAGAACAGTTTCCGCAAGAAATACATTGACCTCCATTTGTAGTTATTCTAAATCTCGATTTAAAACGTTGTATAAAACCTAAATATGCTGCTAAAGGACAACCAAAACGACACCAAACTCTGTTTCCAAAAATGGGGTAAAATCCAGTTCCAATAACTCCTGCAAAAACAGCCCCAATTAGAAAACCATAAATATCTTGAATAGTTTGTGTTTTAATACCTAAAACTTGGTTTGCACCAGAAAAGAAAGTGTATAAAGCAAAACCTGTCATGACCAAAACAAAAATAAGTACTGAGTGAATTATAATACGTTCTGCTCTCCAAGAAAGCAAGGTTTTACTAGAGTTTTGTCTGTAAGGATCACCTAAAGTCTCAGCTAAACCACCACAACCACAAACCCAAGAACAATACCATCTTTTTCCGAAGAAATATACCATTACTGGTACAACTATGATTGTTAAAACAACTCCCCAAACTAAGATAAATAAACCAAAACCGCCACTAGATAGTAATTCGTCTAAATTCCATTTAAAAAAGAAGTCATAATCTAAAGGAAACGCATTTTTAAAATCATACCAAGGTTTTTCGAAACGAACTAAAATCTCTGGAATTAAAAAAGCAAATACTATTTGAAAGAATAAAACGGATGTTGTTCTTAAAATTTGATATTTATTATGACGGTATTTTATATACATTCTAACGGCCATAACTGTCATGACTGTACAATATAAGAAACCATATAAAAACCATTGACTTGCTGGATTCCCGCTAATAGATTTGCTTATTGGATCTACTAAATATACCCAGTTTACTATAAAATCAGGGTAAAAATAAAGTAGTATGTAAAAAGTAACCAGAAAGATAAAAGCAAACCAACCAATCCAACCACGATTTGTAGCCGCATTTAAAAATATTCCATTGTTTTTTATTCCTGGTTTTCCTAATAAAACAACGTCAGGAACTATAAATAGCAGTGCGCCAATAATACCCAAACCAAAAGTTAAAAACCACATTAAGCCCGTACTGTCAGGAGCAAATCCTTTACCTGCTTCTTTAGCAAGTGAAAAACTTAAGCTATGTGGTTTACCAGAGATTTTATATTGAAATTGTGCCCCTTTTTTATCCCAGTTTTTTTCTGCGTCATATTTTGCTATAAGGTCGTCATAGTGATTATTAGAATTTTCATATGCTTTTATAACACGACTCGAAAATTCAAAAATATTTAAATCTTCTGAAGTCACAACTGCTTTTGTTAGTTCATCATTTATAACGGAGCTTTTATAATTTTGCTCTTTTAGAAAAATATCTAGTTCAGCTTGTTTTAAACTGAAAGAACCTGTAAAAACTGTTCCTGTAAAGATGGCTAAGCCGATTAAAAAAACGATTAAACCTGTTTGTTTTACTTCTTTCATATTATTATGCTTTGCTAAAAATTCGTTTCCAGCTTTTCTTTTTAAGTTGAATATTGGTGTTGTTCTCATTGTTGAATTTAGCAACAATTTCAGGTTCGTGAAGTTTGAAAAATTCAGGATCAAAATTAGCATCGGCTAAATGTTCTAGTACATATTCTACCGTTTGTTTTTCGTTTAATATTTTATCGAAAAATTCATGTCGCATTCTAATTCCGAAATTATTAATTCCGATAAATTCTCGAGTAGTTTTATCATAGTTGATATGAATACATTTCTTTCCATCTGTATGTTCCCAGTAAAAACGAGCTTCGTTTTCTTTAGGTTGTGCCCAAACCCAACCATAGGTTTGATATTCAATATCCATAAATTTGGCTGAGTTAAACCAGTGTCCTGGTTTGTATTCAGTTTTATTTTCGCAAATTGTTTGCGCTACTGTTTCACCCATCATTCTACCTGTGTACCATACGGCTTCAATAGGTCTACGTTGATCAATAGCTTCATGTTGTTCTGCACAATCTCCAATCGCATATATATCTTTAATATTTGTTTCTAAAAAGGGGTTCACTTTAACCCCTCTTCCTATTTCTATTTCAGAATTTCTTAAAAAATCAATATTAGGAGAAACACCAGCTGTTAGGCCAACAACATCACATGCAATTTCTTCACCAGTTTCTGGGATGATAACACTTTTCACTTTTCCGTTTTCATCTGCTTTTATTTCTTTTAGATTTACCCCTAAACGTAAATCAATACCATTACTGATAATTTCCCTATTAATCATATCAGATTCACCTTCAGGTAAAACACCATTCCAAAAACTTGATTCTCTGACTAAAAAAGTCACAGGAATATGACGTGAATGTAGCATTTCAGCAAGTTCAATTCCAATTAATCCACCACCAACAATAACAGCACGTTTACAGACTTTATTATTAGGTGCATATTTTTCAAGATTTTCTAAATCTTGTTTGTGATACATTCCCATAACACCATCTAAATCTTGACCAGGCCAACCAAATTTGTTAGGTTTACTTCCAGTGGCGATAATCAATTTGTCATATGATATTTTTTCTCCGTTGCTAAATTCTAATTCTTTATTAGATATTTCTATGTTAGAAACAAAACCTTTCTTAAGTTCAATTCTATTTTTTTTCCAAAACCAAGGTTCATAAGGTTGGGTGTGCTCAAATTTCATATGCCCCATGTATACATACATTAAGGCAGTTCTAGAAAAGAAATAATCTGTTTCAGTAGAAACAATGGTAATCTTTTTATCTGATAATTTTCTTATGTGTCTAGCGGCAGTAACACCAGAAATTCCATTACCAATAATAACAACGTGTTCCATAAAAATTGATTTGCAGTTAGGTCGTTGTTAAAGTTAAGAACTTAACAGTGTAAATAAATTTAGAATGAATTTAAATAAGAAAAAGATGTAAGCTGTTTAAAAAGATTTCGTCTCAATGCCCAGTTATAAAAAAGTTAAAAATGAAAGTTAGATTTATACAGATTGCTGTTGTAATTACATTATTTAGTTTTTCACAAGTATTCTCTCAAGATATAGAAGTAAAAAGTAATATTCAAACGTATACACCTTCTAAATTATTGAGTAATGGGCAATGGGATATTAAGTGGGGAAATAATTTATATACTGAAACAAGTTTTGCCGATGAAAATGGTGATAAACAATCAAAATTAAGAGGTAATTTTTTTACTTCTTCACTAGAAGTTTTTACAGGTATTTCTAAAAATAATAGATTTAATGTTGGGTTTTTAGCAGAATTTCGTTCTAATACAGCAGGAGGAAGAGGGGCTTTATCTGTATTCAGTTTAGAAGGCGAAGCGACAGAAAGAAAAGGAATTACGTCTATAGCGCCAGCAGTTAAATTTCAACCATTTAAAAGTATTAGTAATTTTTCTATACAATCTGCAATACATATTCCTTTGGTTGATATAGAGCAAGATTCAAATGACGTTTTTTTAGATCAAACCTCATGGATATTTCAAAATCGTTTTTTCTATGATTATACTTTTGAAGGAGATAAGTGGCAATTATTTACAGAATTAAATACAGAATATAGTTTTGGAGATGATAAAAGTTATGCGAACAATACTTACTTATTAGTGCCAAGTGTTTTTATGAGTTATTTTCCAACAACTAAATCAACAGTTTTAGGGTTTGTTCAACACTCCCAACGTTTTGGGGATTTTACCCAAGATTACACTGCTTTGGGTTTTGGAGGTAAATATCAAATAACAAAAATGTTAAACTTAGAGGCTTTGTACAGTAATTTTGTGAGAGGAAATAATAATGGATTAGGTCAAAGTTTTAATATTGGAGTACGCGCATTATTTTAAAAAACAGTAATTTAGGAGTTATGAAAATATATAATCTCCTTTTAGTATGTCTTATATGTTTGTCTTGTAAAAGTCAAACAAAAAAAATAAATGGAATTAGTTTTGTGGCTTCCCCTGAAGAAATAAACCACAAACACGTCTCTCCTATTTTAAAGGTGTCAGCAAACTACGTTGCGTTGATGCCTTTTGGTTTTATTAAAGATTTATCATCACCCAAAATAACACATAATACAAATCGACAATGGTTTGGTGAAACTGAAAAAGGAATTGTTCAGTATGGAAAAGTATTCCATAAAAACAAAGTTAAACTGATGATAAAGCCTCAAATTTGGGTTTGGAAAGGTGAATTTACGGGGAATATAGCTATGAAGTCTGAAGAAAATTGGAAGATTTTAGAAGACTCATATTCAGAATTTATTTTAACCTATGCAAAAACAGCACAAGAATTAGAAGCAGCTGTTTTTTGTATTGGTACCGAGTTAGAAAACTTTGTTAAAAATCGGCCTGTTTTTTGGAAGCGGCTAATTAAAGATATTAGAAAAATATATAAAGGGAAACTAACATACGCAGCTAATTGGGATGAATTTAAAAGAGTTCCTTTTTGGGCTCAATTAGATTATATTGGTATTGATGCTTATTTTCCTTTAAGTGATAAAAAATCTCCAGCTTTAAAAGACTTTGAAAAAGGTTGGCTATCTCATAAAAAAGAAATTCAAAGAGTTAGAGAAAGAGTAAATAAACCTGTTTTGTTTACCGAATATGGTTATAGAAGTGTTGATTATAATGGCGTAGAACCATGGAAGTCAGATCGCGTAATAGAAAGTGTAAATTTAGAAGCTCAAAAAAATGCTACACAAGCTATTTATAATCAATTTTGGAATGAAGATTGGTTTGCTGGAGGATTTATTTGGAAATGGTTTCATAAACACGATGAAGTTGGAGGTGAAAAGAATAATCGATTTACGCCCCAAAATAAACCAACTGAAAAGTTACTAAAAAAATTGTATGCGCAATAGAATACTATTTTTTTTAGTTTTTGTTTTTTTTAGTTTTTGTTCCTTCTCTCAAAAAAATAAAATTTTAGAAATAAAGATTAAAGGCGCTAAGAAAACTAAAATAGCACTTATTAAAAAAATAATAACGTCTAAAAAGAATACTAGTTTAGATTCTACTTCTTTAAAGAATGATATGGTAATTTTAAAGCGATTACCAGCAATCTCACATGCTTACTTTCAAGTATTTTATGCTAGTAAGAATACGTATAACGTATTTATTAATATTGAAGAGAACTTCACTTTAATACCAGAGTTCAATCTTTGGACAACTACGAACAAGAAAATAGCTTATAAAATAGGCGTTTATGATTATAATTTTTTGGGGGAAAATATTGCTTTCGGCGGTTTTTATCAGAATAACGGATTCAATTCATATGGTATTAATTTTAGAGCTCCGACTCTCTTTTCAAGTAAATGGGGATTGGCATTAAATCATCAAAAATGGGTAAGTGAAGAACCGTTATATTTTGATGATAGAACGGCTAATTACAAGTATGAAAATACGTCTTTTGAAGCTCTTGCGCTGTATCAGTTAAACTTAAAGAACAATCTTCAGTTTGGATTGAATTATTTTAAAGAAAAATACGATTATTTAACAGGAAGTACTGATCCAAATACCCCTACAAACCTAAATGTAAATAAATGGTTATTTAAAACAGTTTATACGTATGATAATTTAAACTATCATTATCAATATATAAATGGATTTAAAAGCGAATTTTATGGTCAATACGTGATTTCTGAAAATGAATATCAAGATGATTTCTTAATAGCATGGAATGATTTTTTCTATTATAAAAGAATTGGTGAAAAAGGAAATTGGGCTAATCGGTTGCGTGTGGGGTTATCATCAAATATAAAAAGCCCTTTCGCTCCTTTTGCCTTAGATAATAATGTGAATTTAAGAGGTGTAGGTGTTTTAGTAGATAGAGGTACGGGTAGTATTGTTTGGAATACGGAATATAGATATACGATGTATGACAATAAATGGTTAGTAATACAAGGAAATGCATTTGTCGATGCAGGTTCGTGGAGAACTCCTGGAGGAGGGATTAGTGATTTTGTTGAAGAAAAAAACATTCAAGCTTATTCAGGAATTGGGCTACGATTTATTAATAAAAAAATATTTAATGCTGTGTTTAGAATTGATTATGGACATGGTTTAACGAAAGACTCATCTAAAGGATTGGTTTTTGGAATTGGTCAGTATTTCTAATTGTTAGTTTGAGCGCAACCAAGAATTATTTATTATCTAATAAAAGCTCTCGGAAATTACTCATCCCCTTCAAAGCCAATTTCAATATAACTTCCGCTATTTGAAATGTAATTTAGTACAAACATATACTTAGAGAAGTTTATAATTTTAAAACCTTTCTACAAGCCAAAAATTTTGGCATCATTAAGCAAATATGCAAAGCACTCTTTACATTTTAAACAGATAAACATAATCTTCCTAGATTCTATCATTTTTTTGAAGTCTAAGCCTTTTATTAGTTTGTCGTCTTTATGAAAGATAATTTCCTTTGTCTGACAAATTTCTTTAAATCCAAAATTATCGGAATGGTTTTTTGAAAACCCTTTAAGTTCTTTATTTTCTTTAAGTAAAAAAGATTAACTTTAAAGTTAATGAAATTCATCTAATTGTTGTTTCCTGTCTTTTAATTGATTTGATATATTGACTCTAATAATTTAAAAACTACTGCACTTATAATTGCAGCTATAGGTAGGGTAAGGGCCCATGACAAAACAATTTTCCCTATAACTTTATAATCAGCTTTTTTTGTAACAATGCCAATCCCAAAGAGCGAACCAACCGAAACATGTGTTGTAGAAACAGGTAAACCATGAATACTTGCTGTAGTTACTAATAAGCCAGTAATTATATTGGCGGTAAAACCTTGACCAGAATTCATTTTTGTAATTTTTTTGCTCATGGTTTCTCCTACTTTTTTAGCGTTTAATAATCCGCCTAAAGCCATAATAATCGCGACAGAGATCATACTCCACTTAATATCAATAGCATTGATAATTATTAATAAGCCAACTATTTTAGGAGTATCATTTAATCCTCTTGCAAAACTTACGATTCCTGAACTGATATAATGTAAAAAATCTAAAACCTTAGGAGAACTAATACCGAATAAGCTAGGTTCCTTTATATTTAAGCTAGGTACTTGTTTTCGTGAAAATTTAAATAACAAATAAGCGACCAAGCTTAAGATAGCGGCCATGAGAGGGCTAATAATTAAAGGAATTAAGAAATTATTACTTAGTTTTTCAAAATTAAACTCAGAGCCAACTGCCATGACCCCAGCTCCAAATAACCCTCCGACTAAACTATGAGTCGTAGAAATAGGCATTCCTATTTTAGTGGCTGAAAAGACAGTAATTGCAGCTCCTAAAGCAATTGCAATGGCAAAAACAGGAGTTTGTATTAATTCGTTTGGTACCAATCCTTTTCCTGAAAATTTTTTAACTAATTCTTCTGCTAAAAATATAGCAGCTACAGAGCCTGAAAATGTGGTAATCGTAGCCCAGTTAAGTGCCTTTTTATAATTAGTCGTACCAGACCCAAATAGGGTGGCAACACCTTTAAAATTATCATTTGCGCCATTACTATAGGCTAAGAAACAAGCGGCAATAAAAAGAAGTAATAAGATCATTGA
>CBDTZS010000025.1:0-31378 GCA_965364955.1 uncultured Tenacibaculum sp.
TTTTAATAGCATTTAATTTATCTCTTAAATCTAACTTTAATAAATCTGTATATCCATACACATAAGTTTTTCGGTCAGCTTCTAAAATCCATTTTGTTAGCACCGCTATTTTCTCTTTTTTCAAAGTCATATAACCAGCCATATTAGAAGCCATACCTCCAAATTGATCTGCATTCATTTTAAGGAGATTTTTATTATACGGACTTTCATATTGTAGATTACTTGCAGCAACTCCAGGCATCATTACCTCTCTCATACAAGTAAGTGCATCTACAATAATCATTTTTTCAACCCTTTTCGGAAATCTAGCAGCAATCTCTACAGCCAAGTTTCCTCCCATACTATGACCAATAATACGGATATTATTTAAATTCTTTTTTTCTATATATGAAAATATTGCATTTTTCACATTCTCATACCAAGGCATTTCAATAGGATCAATTCCATTAAAACCAGCATACGAAAAAAGATGACTTTCATTTTTTGTTGTAAGGTTTTGTAAGGTTTCCTTCCAAACAGCACCCGGAGTTATAAATCCTGGAAGGAATAAAATAGGATTTCCTTTACCTATCACTTCAACTTTTATTGCTTTCTCTTGACCAAAACTGATGCTAATTACAAATAACAACATCAAAACTACATTACTTTTTACCATTTTATTATCACGTTTTCAACTTAGATGAAACAACGTTTACATTGTTACACCCCAGCAATAAAAAAATGAATTGTTTTCTTTACTTTGGAAATTTATCTCGAATTTTATCCAAACTTAAATTGTGAATACTTCCAACATGTGTATGCTTTTTTGATGTATCGGGTTCATAGGTTCCGTTTTCAATTTTTGCTCCAATGTCTCTATACGCATCTCTATACGTCATGCCATTTTCTACCAATGTATTCATATTGTCAACCGTAAATAAGAACTTGTATTTCTCATCGTTGGGATTTACTTCTTTTACAATAATTTGCTTGATCGAAAAATCAAAAATCTCTAAGATACTTTTCACCTCTTCAAAAGCAGCGATCATGTTTTCTTTTAACAACTGAAAATCTCTATGATACCCACTTGGCAAATTGTTGGTGATTAAGATCATTTCTGTTTGCAATGCTTGAATCTTATTACACTTCCCTCTTATTAACTCAAATACATCTGGGTTCTTTTTATGTGGCATAATACTACTTCCAGTAGTCAATTCATCTGGAAAAGAAATGAAACTAAAGTTCTGACTCATATACAAACAGATATCCATTGAAAAACGAGACAAGGTATTACACAATCCGCCCAAAGCAGCAGCAATAGTTCGTTCGCTTTTCCCTCTACTCATTTGTGCAGCAACAACATTGTATTTCAATGTAGAAAAGTTCAATTCTTGCGTTGTAAAATCTCTATCAACTGGAAAAGAACTTCCATAACCCGCAGCAGACCCTAACGGGTTTTGATCTACAACCTTATAAGCTGCTTCTAATAAATATGCATCGTCAATTAGTACTTCTGCATAGGCAGAAAACCACAATCCGAAAGAAGATGGCATTGCTACTTGTAAATGCGTATATCCTGGTAATAAGCTTTCCTTATAGGTCTCTGACAAGTCTAATAAAGTTTCAAACAAAGTATTTGTTTGCCCAATTACATCAGATATATTTTCTTTATAATACAAGTGTAACGCTACCAGAACTTGATCATTTCTAGAACGTGCGGTGTGAATTTTCTTTCCAACATCTCCATATTTCTTAGTTAGTTCAAATTCGATTTTAGAGTGCACATCTTCAAAATTATCTTCAATCACAAATGTGTTGTTTTCAATTTGATGTTGCATTTCTTTCAGTCCTTCTTCTAATTTCTGTAATTCACCTGAATTGATTATTTCAATTTTATGCAACATTTTTGCATGTGCTAAAGACGCTTGTACATCATATTTTGCAATGTGCATGTCTATTTCTCTGTCGTTTCCAACGGTAAATTGCTCAATTTTTTTGTCTATTGTGATTCCTTTATACCAAAGTTTCATAATTGTAAATTTTGTCATTCCTGCGAAGGCAGGAATCTTATTGTTTCTAACTTGTATTTTATGGATTCCTGCTTTCGCAGGAATGACAGACTTGTTAAATAATTACACGATTTAACAAATCAATGTAAATTTTAATTCCTTCTTCAATTTCATTGATGTAAATAAATTCATCTGCTGTATGTGAACGTGTGCTATCTCCAGGTCCTAATTTTAAAGAAGGACAACTCAGTACCGATTGATCTGATAATGTTGGCGACCCATAGGTTTCTTTTCCTAATGAAATTCCGGCTTTTACCAATTCATGGGCAACAGGAATCGATGAAGAATTCAATTTTATTCCTCGTGGAATGATACTATCACATGGTGATTCTTTTTGTAAGATATCAACAATGTCTTGATTCGAATATTTATCATTCACTCTAACATCAACAACAAGTTTTACTTCTGATGGAATCGCATTGTGCTGCTTACCTGCATTGATTTGCGTAACCGTCATTTTTACATCTCCAAGAGCGTCAGAAGACTTCTCAAACTGATACTCTTCAAACCATTTCAACACATCAATGGTGTTGTATATAGCGTTGTTGTTATTTGGATGCGCCGCATGACTCGGAGTTCCTTTTACTTCAGCATCAAATACTACCAATCCTTTTTCTGCAACAGCTAAGTTCATTAAGGTAGGTTCGCCAACAATAGCAACATCAATATTAGGAATGATAGACAACATGCTATTCAATCCATTATCTCCACTACTTTCTTCTTCTGCAGAAGCGACAATCACCAAATTATATTTCAAGTTTTTTTGTTGATAAAAATGCGCAAACGTTGCCAATAACGAAACCAAACATCCACTTGCGTCATTGCTTCCCAATCCAAATAGTTTTCCGTTTTCTATAATTGCTTTAAAAGGATCTTTTGTATATCCATTATTTGGTTTTACGGTATCGTGATGTGAATTTAATAACAATGTAGGTTTGCTTTCATCAAAATAGGTATTGACGGCCCAAACGTTGTGTGCGTTTCTTTTAAAAGGAATATTGTTGTTCACAAACCAATTTTCGAGAAGCAGAGCAGTTTGATCTTCTTCTGATGAAAAGGATTGTGTTTCTATTAATTGCTTTAGTAATTCGATCGCTTCAAGCGTTAATTCTTGTTGTGTTTTCATTAGGCTTGGATTGTGGTAAATTTTGAATTCTGATTGTATAACATTTCTGATTTTCCGATGCATACTTTATGTACCTTTTGATTGATTGCATGAAAGCAATTATTCAGTTTAGGCAACATTCCGTCTGCAATTATATTTTTCTCTAATAACTCTTGATACTTCTCTTGATTGATGTTTTCTACTACAGAATCATCATTATGTACATCTAACAAAACACCATTTTTCTCAAAAAAATAATACAGTTCTGTTTGATACTTCTTTGCAAAACCAATTGCCAATTCTGAAGCAATCGTATCTGCATTCATGTTTAATAACTGCCCATTATTATCATGCGTAATGGCACAAAAAACAGGTGTAATGTGTACACTTAACAAAGTCTCTAAAACTGATGTATTTACATGAACAACGTCGCCTACAAAACCGTAATCTACTTGTTTAATAGGTCTTTTTACTGAAAGAATTGTATTTCCATCAGCTCCAGTAAAGCCAATCGAATTACATGAGTTTTTTTGTAATGAAGCCACAATGTTTTTATTGATTTTTCCAGCATAAACCATGGTGATTACGTCCAATGTTTCCGCATTCGTTTTTCTTCTTCCATCAATCATTTCAACTTTTATATTCATTTGCTGCGCTAGTTTTGTAGCCAGCTTACCGCCTCCATGTACCAATACTTTTGGCCCAGTAATTTTAGAAAACTCAACAAGGAAGTTGTCTAACGATGTTGCATCATCAATTATATTTCCTCCAATTTTTATCACTTTTAATGTTTCCATCTCTACAGGTTTTCTAATATTTTTTTTAGCACAATTTGAGCCGCATAGGTTCTATTGTTTGCTTCGTGAATTACAACAGAATTGCCACTATCTAATACAGCATCTTCAACCACTACATTTCTTCTTACAGGCAAACAATGCATGAGTTTTGCAGCTCCTAATTTTTCTTTAGTTAGCATCCAATTCGGATCTTGAGAGACAATCTTTCCGTAATCTCTATAACTACTCCAGTTTTTTACATAGACAAAATCGGCATCTTTCAATGCTTCTTCTTGGTTGTGATTGATTGGAATCTCTTTTGTTATTTCTAGGTTTAACTCATATCCTTTCGGATGTGTAATAGAAAAATCAACCTCTAATTCAGACATTATCTTCACAAACGAATTGGCTACTGCATGCGGCAATGCTTTTGGATGTGGCGCCCAAGACAATACTACTTTAGGTTTTGGCTTTGTTTTTAACTCTTCAATAGTAATGGCATCGGTTAACGCTTGTAATGGATGGGCCGTAGAACTTTCCATGTTTATAACCGGAACTGAAGCGTATTCCTCAAAGCTATTCAACACAAATTCTGATTCGTCTTTTTGTCTATTTTTTAAGGTTGGAAATGCTCTTAGCGCAATAATATCTGCATACTGAGAAATTACTTGAGCAGCTTCTTTTACGTGTTCAGATGAATCTAAATTCATGATTGCTCCACCTTCAAACTCCAAACTCCAAGCATCATTTACATTCAACACCATTACTTGCATTCCCAAGTTTTTAGCTGCCTTTTCTGTACTCAATCTTGTTCTTAAACTGGAATTAAAAAACAACATCACCAATGTTTTATGTTGCCCTAATTTCTCGAATTGAAAAGGGTTTTGCTTTATTTGAATTGCTTCTTGAATGATTTCTTGAATGTTTTCAATATCGTTTATGCTTGTATACTTTTTCATTTTAAATTGTTTTGTCATTGCGAAGCAAATTTTAATTTGCTGTAGCAATCTTATTCCTGAGATTACTTCACTACGTTCGTAATGACGTTGCTCAATTCCTTTTTTAAAGCATCAAAAAACTGATCAACATGTTGTCTTTTGATAGTTAATGGTGGAAGAATTCTTAATAAATTTGGATTTTTAGCACTTCCTGTAAAAATGTGGTGCTTAAAAATTAAGTTTTTCCGCAGTTCTGAAATCTGAAAATCGAATTCCATTCCCAACATCAAGCCTCTTCCTTTTATCTTTTTAATTTCTGGAAGGGCTGTAGCTTTTTCAATAAAGTATTCAGAAATTATTCTTGCATTTTCTAATAAGCTTTCTTCTTTTAACACTTCTAAAACCGTTAAACAAGCAACACAGGCTAAATGATTTCCTCCAAAAGTGGTTCCTAACAAACCATAAGAAGCTTTAATTGTTGGGTGAATTAAAATTCCGCCAATCGGAAAACCATTTCCCATTCCTTTGGCAATAGAAATAATATCGGGAGTGATATTGTGCTTTTGAAAAGCAAAGAAATCTCCAGTTCTTCCAAAGCCAGATTGTACCTCATCCGCAATGAATACAGTTTTGTGTTTTCTACATAAAGCTTCCAATCCTTTATAAAATTCGGTGGTACTTTCATCCAAACCTCCAACCCCTTGAATACATTCAATTATCACTGCACAAACATCTTCCTTTTTCAATGCTTTTTCTACGGATACTAAATCGCCTAAATCAAAAAAATCAACTTCTTGCTGTGCATTAATTGGCGCTACAATTTTGGCATTATCTGTTGCTGCAACAGCAGCGGATGTTCTTCCATGAAAAGAGTTTGTGAACGAAATCACTTTCTTTTTTTCAGTATGAAAAGAAGCTAATTTCAATGCATTTTCATTCGCTTCAGCACCTGAATTACATAAAAACAATTGATAGCCTTTACAATTAGATTGTTGCACTAATTCTTTTGCCAATTTTGCCTGCAACGGATTCTGAATTGAATTGCTATAAAACCCAATTTTACTTACTTGATCACTAATGGTTTTTACATATTTCGGATGTGAATGCCCAATAGAAATTACTGCATGTCCGCCATATAAATCTATATATTGGGTGCCGTTTTCATCGTATACAAAAACACCTTTTGCTTTTACTGGTGTGATATCAAAAAGTGGATATACATTAAATAAACTCATAATTGTTCTGTTTTTATCGTATTAATTTTATTGTAAGACTTGACCATTCCTTGAATCAACGAAGAACTCAATCCTTGATGTTCCATTTCATTCAATCCTTCAATTGTACATCCCTTTGGCGTAGTTACTTTGTCAATTTCTTGCTCTGGATGATTGCCATTTGTGATTAATAAATTCGCAGCGCCATCACAGGTATGCATCGCTAATTCTTGTGCCACTTTTGCATCAAAACCTAACTGAATAGCTGCTTGAGTTGTTGCTCTAATCATTCGCATCCAAAAAGCGATTCCACTAGCACAAACTACTGTTGCTGCTTGCATTTGAGATTCAGGAATTACAATAGATGTCCCCAATCTATTAAAAATTGCTTCTGCTACTTTTATTCTTTCCAGTCCTTTGGTATTTCCACACAAACATGTCATCGATTTACCAACAGCAATCGCGGTATTTGGCATTGCTCTTACTATGAAATTATCTACTCCAATGCTCTTTTCTATTTTAGCTATTGAATACCCAGTAATGGTAGAAATGATGATGTGATTTTCTTTTAATAATGGTTGAATCTCATTTAAAATAGCTTCTAAATGTGCTGGTTGAACTGCCAAAACGATGATGTCTGAATTCTGAATTGCTTCTGAATTACTAGAAGTTAAATAGACATTTTTATATCCTTCAAACTCTTTAATAGCATCCAAATTTCTTTTTGTCAAATACAAAGATGTAATTGCATTGGTTGTAATCAATCCTTTTGCAATGGATTTTCCTAAATTTCCTGTTCCTATAATTGCTGTTTTCATATTTTCTAAAAATAAGTTGCTTTCAAATTCAATCCTTCTGTTTCTTCGAATCCGAACATCAAATTCATGTTTTGTACTGCTTGTCCAGAAGCACCTTTTAATAAATTATCAATAACACTTGTTACCAGTAATTTATTATCATGTTTGTGTAAATGAATCAAACACTTGTTGGTGTTTACCACTTGCTTTAAATGAATTTCTTCATCAGAAACAACAGTGAATTTCGCATCTTTATAAAATGCTTTATAGAGAATTTTCGCTTCTTCTAATGTGCCTTCAAAGTTGGTATATGCAGTTGCAAAAATCCCTCTAGAAAAATCACCTCTATTTGGCATTAACACAATTTCAGTATCAAAGCTGGTTTGCAAACTTTTTACAGATTGATTGATTTCTCCTAAATGCTGATGTGTAAAAGGTTTGTAGTACGAAAAATTATTATTTCTCCACGTAAAATGAGTTGCTGCAGACAATGATGTTCCCGCTCCAGTTGCACCAGTGACTGCATTTACGTGCACATCTGATGTTATCAAATTGGCCTTTGCTAATGGCAACAACGCTAACTGAATTACTGTCGCAAAACAACCTGGATTTGCAATGTGTTTTGCTTTTTTGATTGCTTCTTTTTGCAATTCTGGTAAGCCATATACAAATTGTTTTTCTTCATAAAACTGATCGTTTTCTAATCTAAAATCGTTTCCTAAATCGATAATTTTTGTGCTGCCAGAAAACGAATTATTATCAAGAAACTTTTTCGAATTACCATGTCCTAAACACAAGAATAATACATCAACATCTGAATTGATTGTATCTGTAAAACTGTGCTCTAAAGAGCCCACCAAATCTTGATGAACATCGCTAATTTTATTCCCGGCATTTGAAGTACTAAACACAAAATTGATTTCAACTTTTGTGTGATGTATCAACAATCTAATCAATTCTCCTGCTGTATAACCAGCGCCACCTATTATTCCTGCTTGTATCATAATTAAGAATTTACTTGTTGATATATTTTATTCTGATTCCCTAAAATTTTGATAAATCCTTTGGCGTCTTCTGCTGTCCATGCTTTATTTTCTTCACCATAACTTCCGAATTTCGCGTTCATTAAATCGTGTTTAGAAGCGATTCCATCTAATTGAAAGTGATACGGTTTAAGTGTTACATAAACATCTCCAGTTACTTTTGCTTGGCTGTTTTCTAAAAAAGCTTCTGTATCTCTCATTACTGGGTCTAAATATTGCCCTTCGTGCAAATGCATTCCGTAAAAACTAGACAAGTATTCTTTGTGTTGTAGTTGCCATTTTGTAAGCGTGTGCTTTTCTAATAAATGGTGTGCTTTGATTGTAATTATGGCTGCTGCAGCTTCAAAACCAACTCTTCCTTTTATTCCAACAATAGTATCTCCAACATGAATGTCTCTACCGATTGCATATTTAGAAGCCATGTTATTTAATTTTTGGATGTTGTTTTCTGGTGTATCAATTATAGAATTCAACGCAACAAACTCTCCATTTTGAAAAGTCAATTTTACTTTATCTTCTACTTTATTTTCTAATTGTGATGGATATGCTGTTTCTGGTAATGCTTTGTTAGAAGTCAAGGTTTCTTCTCCACCAACACTCGTTCCCCACAATCCTTTATTGACAGAATACTTTGCCTTTTCCCAAGACAAATCAATTCCGTTATCTTTTAAATATTGTATTTCTTCTTGCCTAGATAATTGTTGATCTCTAATTGGAGTAATGATTTCAATTTCTGGTGCAATGGTTTGAAAAATCATATCAAAACGTACTTGATCATTTCCTGCACCAGTACTTCCGTGTGCAATACATTCAGCACCAATACTCTTAGCATAATTTGCGATTTCTATCGCCTGAATGATTCTTTCTGCACTTACGGATAAAGGATATGTATTGTTTTTTAATACATTTCCGAAGATTAAATACTTGACTATTTTTTGATAAAATGTAGCTACAGCATCAATATTTTTATACGTTGAAACTCCCATTTTATAAGCGTTTGTTTCTATTTCTTTAATTTCTTCAACTGTGAACCCTCCAGTATTTACACTAACAGCATGAACTTCATATCCTGATTTTGACAAACTAACTGCACAATACGATGTGTCTAAACCTCCACTATATGCGATGACTAATTTTTTCATTTCTTGTCTTTTTTTAAGTAAATGCTTTCTTTGATTCTTTTCAATCTCTGAAAAACTTTTGCTTTTATTTTTACGTTGTTGTTATTATTTTCTTTTACTGACGGGTCGTATAACATGCCTGTACACAAACACATTTGTTGTTTTGTTCTTTGTAAAACATCGTAGTTTTTACACGTTTGACATCCTTTCCAAAATGATTGATCATCCGTTAATTCTGAAAAAGTAACTGGTTTATACCCTAAGTCGCTATTGAGTTTCATAACAGGTAATCCTGTAGTAATTGAGAACACTTTTGCTGAAGGAAACTTAACTATAGAATGTTCAAATACTTTTGCTTTTATTTTTTTTGCCAGCCCTTGTTTTCTATAGCTTGGATGTACAATCAACCCAGAATTGGCAACAAATTTTCCATGCCCCCAAGACTCTATATAACAAAACCCTGCAAATTCCCCATTATATAAAGCAATAACAGCATTACCGTTTTCCATTTTAGTAATGATGTATTCAGGAGTTCTTTTTGCAATTCCTGTACCTCTAACATTGGCAGATTCGGCAATAGTATCGCAGATAATTTCTGCGTATATACTATGTGATTTATCAGCAATAACAATTTCCATTGTTTTTGATTTTAAATTAATTATTTGTAAAAAGTGTGATTATTTTGAAAGAAGAACCGGACTCACCTAAGTTCAATAAATTAAAGAGCACCCAACGGGCGACGGCGGAAAATAGGGCGTACAACTGCGGGGCTATTCGAAGGAATAACTACAGATAATGTTGATATGAAATTGAAATTGTACAAGGAATAAAAAAATAAAAAGTTACGTATATAGAGAAATTTGTTTGCTTAAGCGCGGCGGCGTAAGCGAACAAATGTACTGGGAACAGTACTACGTATTTTATTTTTTAATGTAATCATGATGCAAACATATAAATAAAATTTAAATTAATGCAAATAAATTTGGATATTTAAAAAATAAATTTGAATATTTGCTTATCAGTTTGATATAAGCTGATTAAAAAGAAAGATGAACAAACAAATTTTAAATATTATTTCTATTGTAGTCATTGTAATTATTTTACAAGGATAAGGAAGTATATTAAAAAAAATAATTTTTTAAAAGGCTTCCTAAATTTTAGGAAGCCTTTTTTATTACAACAATATGAACCAATTTCTTAACATCATTATCGCATTAATTATTGTCATTATTAGCTCACCACCGAGTTGATACAGATATTTATTGCTATACAATAAAAAAAACCTGTGTCAATTTTGATACAGGTTTTTTTTGTGATTTAGGTATCATAGTAATTGTAGTGTAAATCACTGCTTATTAGTTGTTTAGCTGGTTTTTTAATTAATTGAAAATCATCTAAAAGTTAAAAACGGAAGTAAAAGAATAACACAATAAAATAATTTTGAATAACAGAACAACAAATCATGTATTACAACGAAGAGAGTATCATTTATTACAACGGAACATTTACCAAAGCAAAAGAGGCTACATCAAATCCATATAGCCAGAGTTTACATTATGGGAATGGTGTCTTTGAAGGAATCAGAGCTTATAAGACAAGCGAAGGAACTAAAATTTTTAAATCTAAAGAACATTATAAACGCCTTAAATACGGAGCTGAAGTAATGAGTATAGAGTTTAATTATACAGAAGAAGAACTTACAAGGTTAACTTATGAATTGTTAGAAAAGAACAATTTACAAGATGCTTATATACGTCCTCTAATTGTAATGGGTGAAAATATGGGAGTGTTCTCAGCTAAAGGATCTCAACTAATTATTCAATGTTGGAAGTGGGATAAATTAATGGGCGATAGTTTGTTAAGAGTGATGACCTCTAAGTTTCAACGGCCAAACCCTAAAGCGTGTTTTGTTGAGGCTAAAGTTACAGGACATTATATCAATTCTATTTTGGCTTCAAATGAAGTGAAAGCTGCTGGTTATGATGAAGCTTTATTATTAGACATGAATTACAATGTAGCAGAATGTTCTGGAGCAAATATATTCATGGAAAAAGACGGGAAATTATATACCCCTCCAAGAGGTCATATAATGGCGGGAATTACACGTTCAACCATTATTCAATTATGTAAAGAAGAAGGGATTTCAATAGAAGAAAGACACTTTAAGTTAGCCGAATTAAAGCAAGCCGATTCTTGTTTTTTTACTGGTACGGCAGCAGAAGTAGTAGGATTACAATCATTAGATGAATATCAATTTCCATTAGAATGGGAACAATCTCATGGAAATAAATTAATGAAATTATATAAAGAGGAAGTTCTAGGACAACGTCAAAAAAGAAAAGCAAGTTAATATGGAATTGAATAAGTTTAGTAAACAAGTAACACAAGACGATACGCAACCTGCAGCACAAGCCATGTTACATGCTATTGGTTTGACTAAAGAAGATTTGAAAAAACCTTTAGTTGGTATTGCAAGTACTGGATATGAAGGGAATCCGTGTAATATGCATTTAAATGATTTAGCCAAATTGGTTAAGAAAGGGACTTTAAATACTGATTTAGTGGGGTTAATTTTTAATACCATTGGTGTTTCTGATGGAATATCTATGGGAACTCCAGGAATGCGTTATTCATTGCCTTCTCGTGATGTAATTGCAGATTCTATGGAAACAGTTGTACAAGCGATGTCTTATGATGGATTGATAACTGTAGTAGGCTGCGATAAAAATATGCCTGGAGCTTTAATGGCAATGTTACGCTTAAATCGTCCTTCGATTTTAGTGTATGGAGGAACGATAGCATCCGGTTGTCATAACGGAAAAAAACTTGATGTTGTTTCTGCTTTTGAAGCTTGGGGAGAAAAAGTGGCAGGAAAGATTGATGATACAGAATATCAAAATGTAATAGAGAAAGCATGCCCAGGAGCAGGTGCTTGCGGAGGTATGTATACTGCCAATACTATGGCATCTGCTATTGAAGCTTTAGGAATGAGTTTGCCTTATAATTCTTCTAATCCAGCAATTAGTAAGGAAAAAGAAACAGAAAGTATTAAAGCAGGTGAAGCGTTACGTGTATTATTAGAAAAGGATATAAAGCCATCGGATATTGTTACTAAAAAGTCTTTAGAAAATGCAATTCGATTAATTACAGTATTAGGAGGGTCAACCAACGCAGTACTACATTTTTTAGCGATTGCTAAAGCAGCAGCGATAAAATTTACTTTACAAGATTTTCAACGTATTTCTGATGAAACTCCTTTTTTAGCTGATTTAAAACCAAGTGGAAAATACTTAATGGAAGATGTACATCGCGTTGGTGGTATACCCGCAGTTTTAAAATATTTATTAAGCAAGGGATTATTACATGGTGATTGTTTAACGGTTACAGGGAAAACATTAGCGGATAATTTAGAAAATGTACCTGATTTAGCTAAAGATCAAGATGTAATAAAGCCGTTAGAAAATCCGATAAAAGCAACTGGACATTTAAGGATGTTATATGGAAACCTAGCAACAGAAGGTTCTGTAGCAAAAATAACAGGAAAAGAAGGATTGTTTTTCTCAGGAAAAGCAAAAGTATTTGAAGGAGAATATGAAGCAAACGATGGTATTCGAGATGGTAAAGTAGCAAAAGGAGATGTTATTGTTATTCGTTACGAAGGGCCAAAAGGAGGTCCTGGTATGCCAGAAATGTTAAAACCTACAGCTGCAATTATGGGAGCTGGTTTAGGTAAAGAAGTTGCATTAATTACAGACGGACGGTTTTCTGGAGGAACTCATGGATTTGTAGTGGGGCATATTACACCAGAAGCTCAAGACGGAGGAGCTATTGCATTAGTAAAAGATGGAGATACTATTTCTATCAATGCAAAAACAAATTCAATAATTCTAGAAGTTTCAGAAGAAGAATTAAAAGAGAGAATGAAACAATGGAAAGCACCAGCACTAAAAGTAAATAGGGGTGTTTTATATAAATATGCAAGAACAGTTTCATCAGCATCTAACGGATGTGTAACCGATGAATTTTAAACGAATGTTATCATGGAAACACAAACAAAAAAACAGTTAGAAAAAGTGACTGAAGAAACACAATATATTTCTGGAGCAGAAGCTGTAGTAAAATGTTTATTAGCAGAAGGAGCTGATTTAATTTATGGTTATCCTGGAGGTGCAATTATGCCTGTATATGATGAGTTGTATAAGTACGAAGATAAGATTAATCATGTGCTTACTCGTCATGAACAAGGAGCAACACACGCAGCTCAAGGTTTTGCTAGAGCGACAGGGAAAGTTGGTGTAGCTATTGCTACTTCAGGTCCTGGTGCTACTAACTTAATAACAGGGATTGCAGATGCGCAGATAGATTCTACCCCGATGGTTTGTGTTACGGGGCAAGTAGCTTCCCATTTATTAGGTTCTGATGCTTTTCAAGAAACAGATATTGTAGGAATTTCTACACCAGTAACTAAATGGAATTATCAAATAACAAAAGCTTCAGAAATACCTGAGATATTTGCAAAGGCGTTTTACATAGCGCGTTCTGGAAGACCAGGGCCTGTATTGATTGATATTACAAAAGATGCTCAAATAGATAAATTTGAATTTTTATATAAAAAATGTACTTCAATTAGAAGTTATAAAGCAGCACCAAATATTGAACCGTCGAAATTGAAAGATGCGGCAGTATTAATTAATGAAGCAAAAAAGCCATTTATTGTTTTTGGCCAGGGTGTAATTATTGGTGAAGCGGAATCAGAGTTTAAAGCTTTTATAGAAAAAGCAAATATTCCTTCAGCTTGGACTATTTTAGGATTGTCTGCGTTACCAACAGCTCATGAACTCAACGTAGGTATGGTTGGGATGCATGGTAATTATGCTCCTAATGTTTTAACAAATGATTGCGATTTGTTAATTGCAATAGGAATGCGTTTTGATGATCGTGTTACTGGTGATTTGAGTAGATATGCTAAGCAAGCGAAGGTGATTCACTTTGAAATTGATCCAGCAGAGATTGATAAAAACGTACAAACGGATGTAGCTGTTCTAGGAGATGTAAAAGATACACTAACTCAAATACTTCCTTTAATTAAAGAAAAAAAACATGCAAATTGGTTGCAAGAATTTAAAGACTTATTAAAAATTGAATATGATACAGTCATCAAAAATGATTTAGAACCGACCAAAGAAGGAATTACTATGGGCGAGGTGATTCATCAAATAAATAAAGAAACAAAAGGCGATGCGATTGTGGTTTCAGATGTAGGTCAACATCAGATGGTTACTTGTAGATACGCCAAATTTAATAATACAAAAAGTAATATAACTTCTGGCGGATTAGGAACGATGGGGTTTGCTTTACCAGCGGCTTTAGGAGCTAAAATGGGAGTGCCAGAAAAAGAAGTAATTGCTGTAATGGGTGATGGAGGTTTGCAAATGAATATTCAAGAAATGGGAACTGTATTTCAAACTCAAGTTGCAGTAAAAATGGTGGTATTAAATAATGAGTTTTTAGGGATGGTACGCCAATGGCAACAATTATTTTTCGACAAGCGTTATGCTTCAACAAAAATGGTAAACCCTGATTTTATAACCATTGCTAAAGGGTATCATTTTGAAACAAAACAAGTTATTAAAAGAGAAGATTTAGCTGCAGCTGTGGCAGAAATGGTTGCTTCAAAAACCTCTTATTTTTTAGAGGTTAGAGTAGAAAAAGAAGATAATGTGTTTCCCATGATACCAACAGGTTCATCAGTTTCAGAGATAAGATTAAGCTAATAATTATGGATACAGAACAAACCTATACCGTTTCAATTTATACAGAAAATAATGTTGGATTGTTAAATAGAATATCAGGGATATTTTTACGAAGACATATTAATATTGAGAGCATGAATATTTCTAAATCAGAAATAAAGAGTGTGTCAAGATTTACGTTGTTGGTGAAAATAACTGAAAGTAAGATGAAAAAAATTATTGGACAAATAGAAAAGCAAGTAGAGGTAATAAAAGCTTTTTATCATTCTGATGAAGCCACGATTTATCAAGAATCTTGCTTGTTTAAATTAAGTTCAGATTTATTGATAGATAATAATGAAATTCAAACTATTATTAACCAGAGTAAATCAAGAGTAATCAATATCAATAAAGATTTTTTTGTTTTAGAAAAATCAGGAAACAAGGAAGAAATAGAAGAATTATATCACATTTTAAACAGGCATGGAGTTATGCAATTTATACGTTCAGGACGTATTGCAATTACCAAAGAAGAAATGCCAGTATCAAAAATGTTACAAGAGTTAAAAAAATAAACAAGCAACAATAGATAAAATAGAATACAATGGAAAATTACTTTAATCAACTTTCTTTAAGAGATCAATTAGCACAGTTAGGAAAATGTAGATTTATGGAAAGTGCTGAGTTTGAAGATGGAGTAAATGCCTTAAGAGGTAAAAAAATAGTGATTGTAGGTTGTGGAGCCCAAGGGTTAAATCAAGGGTTAAATATGCGTGATTCGGGTTTAGATATTTCATATGCATTACGTGACGGAGCAATAAAGGAGCAACGTCAGTCGTATAAAAATGCAACTGAAAATAAATTTAATGTAGGTACGTATGAGGAACTAATTCCAATAGCAGATTTGGTTTGCAACTTAACACCAGATAAAGAACATACAAGTGTCGTAAAAGCAGTAATGCCATTAATGAAAAAAGGAGCAACTTTGTCTTATTCTCATGGGTTTAATGTTGTTGAAGAAGGAATGCAAATCCGTAAAGATTTAACAGTAATTATGGTAGCACCTAAATGCCCAGGATCTGAAGTTCGTGAAGAATATAAAAGAGGGTTTGGGGTACCAACATTAATAGCTGTACATCCAGAGAATGATCCAGAAAACAAAGGATGGATTCAAGCAAAAGCATATGCAGCAGCAACAGGTGGTGATAGAGCAGGAGTATTAGAATCGTCTTTCGTAGCTGAGGTGAAGTCAGATTTAATGGGAGAGCAAACTATTTTATGTGGTGTTTTACAAACGGGAGCAATTTTATCTTTCGATAAAATGGTTGAAGAAGGAATTGAACCAGCCTATGCTTCAAAATTAATTCAATACGGATGGGAAACTATAACAGAAGCTTTAAAACATGGCGGAATTACCAATATGATGGATCGTTTATCGAATCCAGCAAAAATTAAGGCATATGAAATTTCAGAAGAATTAAAAGATATTATGCGACCGTTATTTCATAAACATATGGACGATATTATGTCGGGACATTTCTCTAAGACTATGATGGAAGATTGGGCGAATAATGACGTTAACTTGTTAAAATGGAGAGCAGAAACAGGGGAAACAGCTTTTGAAAAAACGGTAGCTACTTCAAACGAAATTTCAGAACAAGAATATTTTGATAATGGTCTTTTATTAGTTGCTTTTGTAAGAGCAGGAGTAGAGTTGTCTTTTGAAACAATGACTGACGCAGGTATTATTTCAGCTTCTGCCTATTATGAATCGTTACATGAAACTCCATTAATAGCAAACACGATTGCTCGTAAAAAATTATACGAAATGAATCGCGTAATTTCTGATACAGCAGAGTATGGTTGTTATTTATTTGACCATGCATGTAAGCCATTATTAACTGAATTTATGAAAACGGTAACGACTAATATTATAGGAAAACCATTTTCAGATACGAATTCAGTAGATAATCAGCAATTAATAGCGGTAAATAAAGCTATTAGAAATCATCCTGTTGAAGAGATTGGCGCAAAATTAAGGGCTTCAATGACGGCAATGAAACAGTTATAGAATGGAAATAAAAACAAGTTACATACCTAAATTAAAAGATATACAACAAGCTGCAATGACTTTAAAAGAAGTTGTTGCAGTTACCCCTTTGTTACCTAATTTCAATTTTTCAAAACTTTACAATGCAAACATTTTATTAAAACGAGAAGATTTACAGCAAGTACGATCGTATAAAATTAGAGGAGCGTATAATAAAATACATTCGTTAACAGCAACTGAATTAGTAAATGGAATTGTTTGTGCTAGTGCAGGGAATCATGCACAAGGTGTAGCTTTAGCTTGCAGTAAAAAGAAAATTCATGGAACCATTTTTATGCCTGCGCCAACACCAAAGCAAAAGGTAGAACAAGTGAAAATGTTTGGAGGGAAGTATGTTGATATTCAGTTAACAGGTGATACTTTCGATGATGCTTATAAAGCTGCAAAGGAAATTTGTGACCGTTTAGAAAAAGCTTTTGTACATCCGTTTGATGATGAAAAAATTATTGAAGGTCAAGCAACAGTTGGGCTAGAAATTATTGAACAAAGTAATGAGTCTATAGATTATGTTTTCGTACCCGTTGGAGGGGGGGGGTTAGCTTCAGGGTTATCGAGTGTGTTTAAATTACTATCTCCAAAAACAAAAATTATAGGAGTGGAGCCAGAAGGAGCTCCATCTATGAAAACGGCTCTTGAAAAAAATAAGAATGTAAAACTAGACAAAATTGATAAGTTTGTTGATGGGGCTGCAGTGCAACAAGTAGGGAGTTTAACTTATAAAATTTGTCAAGAAAATTTAGATGCAATGATAACAGTTCCTGAAGGAAAGGTTTGTCAGACTATTTTAGATATGTATAATAAAGACGCCATTGTTGTTGAACCTGCAGGGGCTTTAACATTAGCTGCTTTAGAAACCTATAAAGAAGAAATTAAAGGCAAGAATGTCGTTTGTGTAATTAGTGGAAGCAATAATGATATTACGCGTACAGCAGAAATTAAAGAACGTGCATTGTTATATAACGGATTAAAGCATTATTTTATTATTCGATTTCCGCAAAGAGCAGGTGCTTTAAAAGATTTTTTAATGAATGTTTTAGGTAGTAATGATGATATAACTTTTTTTGAATACTCTAAAAAAACGAGCAGAGAAAATGGACCAGCTGTTGTTGGGATTGAACTTGAAAAAAAGGAAGATTTAAGTCCGCTTATTTCAAGAATGAAAGAACTTAATTTTTATGGTGAATATCTAAATGATAAACCTAATTTGTTTGAGTTTTTAGTTTAAAGACAGTTAAGTTCATTTAAAATAAGATCGCACCCTTCGTTAATTTCTTCATCTGAAATAGTTAATGGAGGTGTGATTCTAATAGCACTTCCTTCAAAAAGTAACCAAAATAAAATCAACCCTTTATCTAAACAGTTTAGAATAATTTTTGAAGCTATCTCAGGAGACTTAACAAATAAAGCTAACATTAATCCTTTTCCTCTAATCTCTTTAATAGCAGGGTGATTTTTAAATTTATTTCTTATCAGGGCCTCTTTTCTTAACGTTTCTTTGATGAGGTTTGTTGAAGTAATTTCTTCGACAGTTGCTAATCCAGCACTAGCAATTATAGGGTGACCACCAAAAGTAGTGATATGGCCTAATTTTGGATTTTCTTTCAAAGAGTTCATGATTTCAATAGTAGAAATAAAAGCGCCAATAGGCATTCCACCACCTAAACCTTTACCTGTTACGATAATATCAGGAATTACATTATAGTTTTCAAATCCCCAGAATTTTCCAGTACGTCCAACACCAGTTTGAATTTCGTCTAAAATTAATAAAGCTCCAACTTCTTTACAACGTTGTTTAACTTTCGTTAAATAATCATTTTTAGGTTCAATAAAGCCAGCACCACCTTGAATCGTCTCTAAGATAACACCAGCAGTTTTTGTTGTTATTTTTTCTAAATCAGATTCGTTATTAAAATCAATAAATTTAACTCCAGGAACTAAAGGACGAAAAGCACGGTTTTGTTGCTCAGCACCACAAACACTCATTGATCCTTGTGTATTACCATGGTACCCGTTTTTAGCAGCAATCATTTCACTTCTTCCAGTAAAACGTTTTGCTAATTTTAATGCACCTTCGGTTGCTTCGGTACCTGAATTAACCAAATAGACGGAAGACAAATTTTTAGGTAAAGTATTTGCCAAAGCTTTACATAATTCTAATTGAGGTTTCTGTATAAATTCACCATACACCATAACATGAGTATATGAGTCTAATTGATTTTTTATAGCATTCGTAACTTTAGGATGATTATGACCCAAACTATTTGCAGAAACTCCTGCTACAAAATCTAACATTTTTTTTCCGTTAGCATCGTATATATAGCTTCCGTTAGCATGTGAAATTTCAATAGCTAAAGGATGCGGGGTCGTTTGTCCTTGATATTTTAAAAAGTCTTTTTTCACTTTAGTCATTACTATTTAAAATCTTTCAAGTTTAATTTTTTTAATTTCTTCTTTTTTTTGCTTTCTTTTAGAAACTGTTTTTTAGCTTTTTTCACCACTGAATTATTCTTTTTAATAGCAGGAACAATCACATTTTTATCCTTTACAAAGATATCCTCGACCGTTTTAGGTTGCTCATTTTCTCGCCAAATAAAACCTTTAAATTTTTTCTCATCAGAAGGAAATTCCGAAGGAGGGAATGTCTTTCCTTCTGATTTTTTAAAATACTTTGTTTGTATAATTTCGTTTTTCTCTAAAGTAAATTCTATGTCGCTAGCTATTTCTTTGGTAATTGTTTCCGTTTTTTGAGTCTCTTCATTTTTGTTATAATATAAAGATTCAGCGTTACCTTTAACAAGCATTGTTCTCAAATCATTCTCTTCAAACTTACCATAAATGTTTCTTCCTTTTATTTGATTGAAATCATCTTCGGATAAAGAATCTTTTTGAACCATAAATGCATTCTGTAGTACTTTTAAAGAATCAAGTTTATTCGTTTCTTTATTTGTTAATATTTGAATACTATCTCCTGTAATCTGACTTTTCCCAGACCATAAAATTGGATTGTTAAACATTCTTGTTAATCCCGTTTTTTGACTAGTATGAATAGAATCACATTTTCCTTGTAAATCAGATTTGAAAATTTTGACGTTCTTGAAAATTCTAACAATTCTTTTTTCAGGTTTACCTGTTAAAAGAATTTTATTACCAGCAACGTACATAGAATCTTTATCAAGTACAGAGATAGATACAGCTCTATCAATAATAAAAAGAGAATCTTTTTTCTCATATAACTCAGCATAATTACCTTTGGTAACCATGTTTTGAAGTGTGTCAATTATTTTTATTCTGTTGCTAGCTGAAGCAAAACCCTTACGTTTATCATAATATAAACTATCCGCTAAAATGGTTCTTTCTTTTAGAAAAAGCTTTGCATTTTTCACAAAGTATGATATATCGGTGTTCGTATTATAAAAACCTCTTTCACAATAAACTTTCGTACTATCTTTTAAATTTGTTATTGTACTTGGGCCATACAAATAGGCAAGGTTCGAGTTTGTATAATAGTCTAAATGGTCAGAGTCTAAATTATTATCAGGATTTATGACTGTTACTTTTGATTTTGCTGTGAATTTTTTATCCTTTAAAAAGTAGGTTCCTTTTATACTTTTCAAGGTGTTCTTTTTATCACGAATGGTTCCTCCGTTTGGATAGTACAAAACTTGTTTTTCCCTGTCAAAATGAAGTGTATCAGTACTAAGTTTCATTTCTTTATCATTAATTTCAACATTTCCCCAAGATTTTGCTTTTTTAGTATTCCCATTATAAATAGCAAAATCACTATATTGAATAATACTATCACCTTGTTCAATAACAACTTCTCCAATCGCTTTAAAAATATTTTCCTTCTTATAAAGTAAAGCTCTTTGGCAGTCTAAAGTAGCCCCATCATGCTCCATTTTTACTTTGCCGATAAGTAAAGTGGCGCCAGGATATTTCTCTTCATCAGCAGTACTTAACTGAGTAGATAGTATTTTTATTCTTTTTGCTTGAGAAAAACTTCCTATAGAGAATAATAAAAAAGTTAAAAAAAATAATTTTTTCAAAGTAACAGGGTTTAGTGAGCAAAAATAATGAAAAGAACGTGCCATATTTCTTAATAAACCAATAAAATTATAAGAAGAAAAAAGAGAGAGCCATTTTTTTAATGATTATTTTTGTAAAAACAATAAAATAAAATTTTATGAGCGCCCATTTTGATTTATCTCTAGAAGAAATGAAGTCTTATGGATATAAAATAGTTGACCTAATTGCTGAGCATTGGGATACTTTAAAAGATAAAAAGCCTGTTTCTTCTGCTACACGGGAAGAAATGGATAATTTATTTTTGCAAGAAGCACCTGATAAAGGTATGAATGCAAATGATGTTTTAGATTTTGTGATGGATAATGTAATACCTAACAGTACTGTTATTTCGCACCCAAAAGCATATTCTTTCGTACCAGGACCAAGTAATTTTATTAGTACAATGGCTGATAGTTTAGCTACTGGATTTAATGTTTTTTCTGGTGGATGGGTAGCATCACCAGCAGCAGCTGAATTAGAAATAGTAACAATGAATTGGTTGTTAAAAATGTTCAATTTTCCTATTGAAAAGGGAGGAGGGATTTTTACAAGTGGAGGTTCTATGGCTAATTTAACGGCTTTGGTTACTGCTCGTCGTATTAAATGTGGAGATGATTTTTCGAAAGCAGTAATTTATTTATCTGATCAGGCACATTCATCTAATATTAAAGCAATTCGTGTTCTAGGATTTAAAAAAGAACAAATTCGAATTTTGCCAACTGATATTGAGTTTAGAATAAGCATTAATAAGCTGAAAAATGCAATTGCTAAAGATAGATTAGAAGGCTTGCAGCCATTTTGTTTTATCGCATCTGCAGGAACCACAAATACAGGAACGGTTGATCCGCTAAATGAAATAGCAGATATTTGTGAAGAAGAAAACTTATGGTTTCATATTGATGGTGCGTATGGAGGAGCTGCTATTTTATCAAAAAAAGGAGCGAAAGCTTTACGAGGAATTGAAAGAGCAGATTCTTTAACAGTCGACCCGCACAAATGGTTTTATCAACCTTATGAAATAGGATGTTTGTTAGTTAAAGATTCATCTTGGTTAAGTAGTACTTTTAGCGAGAGTCCAGAATATTTGCGAGATATTGAAGGAAATGAATCTGAAATAAATTTTTATGATTATGGAATTCAATTAACACGTAGATTTAGAGCTTTAAAATTTTACATGTCAATAAAAACATACGGTTTAGATACTTTTAAAGAAGCAGTAACGTACAATATTCAGTTAGCTGATAATGTTGAAAAAATTCTACGTAAAAGTAGAAGTTGGGAAATTATTTCTCCAGCAACCTTAGCAGTAATCAATTTTAGATACAATCCTATAGGATTAAATTTATCAGAAAAAGAGATTGATGTATTGAATCAGGAAATTTCTAAAAAAGTAATGGAATCTAAAGAGGCACTTTTGGTTACAACTATTTTAAATAAACAAGTTGTATTACGAATGTGTTTGATAAACCCCAAAACAACAATTGATGATGTTAAAGAAACATTAGCGTTGTGTCATAAATTTGGAGAAGAAATTTTAATCGCAGGGCGATAGCCAAGGAAGTAATTATTGGATATTTATTTTGAAATAAGCAAATTGATAGATATAAAAAAGGAGTTCAAAACTTGAACTCCTTTTTTATATTGAATTTTCATCAAACTCTTGTTTCATATATTCTTTTGATTTTCCCTTAGCAATAGAGGCTGTTTTCCATTTATCATTCAAAATCATTTTACCAATATAGGTTATTTGGCCAATATGATATGGATAATGTGCAATTTGCCTAGTAATACTTTCTACAAGTTTATGCTGTTTGTTTCTTATATAAATTGGTTGCTTAAAATTTGTTTTGTCTAATGAATTTAAAGCTGTAAAAAGACAGTTCCATCCATTTTCCCATTTATCTAATAATTCTAATTTAGATAAACTCTGCGGTTCAAATTCTGTATCTCTATCTCTCGAATCTTTTTCGCCATCAGAAGTAAAAAAATTTGTCCAACGAGATAGCATATTTTCTGATAGATGTACAATAATTGAAGCGATACTGTTGCTTTCATCATTATATTTCCAATGCAAATCTTTTTCTTGTAACTGTTGTATTGTTTTGTCAGCTACTTCTTTATATGATTTAAATTGTTTGGTTATATTTTTTAAATACTCTTCTATCATCAAATACCAATAAAAAAGGAGCTCTTTTAAGAGCTCCTTTTAATTTTATCTATTAATTGTTTGTTTTCTATCTGGGCCTACAGATACTATTTTTACAGGAACTCCAGTTTCTTTTTCAATAAAAGCAACATAATCCAATAAATTTTTAGGTAACTGATCGGCAGATGTCATTTTCGTTAAATCATCTTCCCATCCTTTAAATTCAGTATAATTTACTGATACATTTTCAGGTTCAATATTATAAGGAAAATGGGTAATTTCTTTGCCTTTGTAAGTATATGATGTACATATTTTTAACGTATCGAATCCTGAAAGAACATCTCCTTTCATCATCATTAACTGCGTAACACCATTCACATCAACAGCATATTTTAAAGCAACTAAATCTAACCATCCACAACGACGAGGACGACCTGTTGTAGCTCCAAACTCTTGACCAATTTTTGCCATTTCAGCACCATCTTCATCAAATAATTCTGTTGGAAACGGACCTGAACCTACACGTGTAACATAAGCTTTGAAAATACCGAATACATCTCCAATTTTATTAGGAGCAATACCTAAACCAGTACAAGCACCTGCGGCAGTTGTATTAGAAGAAGTTACAAAAGGATATGTTCCAAAGTCAATATCTAATAAAGAACCTTGAGCCCCTTCAGCTAAAATTGTTTTTCCTTCTTTTATAGCATTGTTTAAAAACTCTTCACTATCTATAAACTGAAGTGTTCTTAATTTTTCAATTCCTAAATCGAATTCAGCCTCTAACTCATCTAAATCGTAATCAATTTGAACATTAAAATAATCAAGCATACTTAAATGCTTTTTTGTTAATGCTCTATATTTATCTTTCCAGTTTTCTAATTCTAAATCTCCAACACGCATTCCGTTTCTACCAGTCTTGTCCATATAAGTAGGGCCAATTCCTTTTAAAGTAGAACCAATTTTTGCTTTTCCTTTCGAAGTTTCAGAAGCTGCATCTAATAACCTGTGTGTAGGTAAAATTAAATGTGCCTTTCTCGAAATTAATAATCTAGAAGTATAATCGATCTTATGAACATCTAAATTTTCTAATTCTTTTTTAAAGATAACAGGATCTATAACGACTCCGTTACCAACTACATTTAATGCGGTTTTGTGAAAAATACCAGAAGGAATTGTGTGTAAAACATGTTTTGTTCCATCAAAAATCAAAGTATGACCTGCGTTTGGTCCTCCTTGAAAACGTGCAATAATATCATAGTTTGTTGTTAATACATCTACAATTTTACCTTTTCCCTCGTCTCCCCATTGTAATCCGAGTAATAAATCTACTGCCATTTAGTGTGTTGTTAAGTGTGTTTGTTGTTGTTATTTTGTGTTTCGTTTTGTTCCGTAGAAATAAAGTGAGTGGTTATGAATATCAATATCAAAAACATCTTCAATTGTTTTTTTGATAATTTGAATTCTTGGATCACAAAATTCTTTTACTTCTCCAGAATCAGTCATTATTAAATGATCATGATTCTTGTCGAAATAACTTTTTTCGTAGCGAGCCATTGATTGTCCGTCAAATTGATGTTTACGAACCAATCCACAATCTAAAAGTAAATCCATCGTGTTATAAAGCGTAGCTCTACTTACACGGTAGTTTTTGTTTTTCATTTTAATATACAAAGATTCGATATCAAAATGCTCTTCAGCTACATATATTTCTTGTAAAATGGCATAACGCTCAGGTGTTTTACGATGCTTGTTTTCTTCTAAAAAAGTAGTGAAAACTTTTTTTACAATTTCTTGATTTTCGGCTGAATTACCCATTTATTTTTAAAATTTACAAAAAGACAAATTTACAGTTATTTATTGATAAAAAAACAAGGATATTAAAATGATATTTACAAAGTATTAACACGTTCTACTTTTTGAACACCTTCTACTTTTTTCATGTTTTCAATTAACTTATTTAACTGTGCTCTATTTTTAACACTTAATGAGAGCTTACCTTCAAATACACCATCGTCTCCAGAAATATTAATAGTATTTATAAACACATCCATACTATTTGAAATAATACGTGTAATGTTATTTACAATTCCTTTATTATCAATTCCTGATAAATGTAAAATGGCGGTAAACTCTTGCTTGGTAGAATCAATCCATTTTGCGGGCATGATTCTATAAGCGTAATTTGCCTGTAAAGAAATTGCATTCGGACAATCGTTTTTGTGCAGTTTTATACCTTCGTTAATTGTAACAAAACCAAATACTTTATCTCCAGGAATAGGAGAACAGCATTTAGCCAAAGTATAGTCTAAAGTTTGTTCTTCTTTACCAAAAACAAGCGCATCATATTTATGAGTTACTTCTTCTCTAGAGGAAATGTTTTTTGAAGGATCACGACGGAATGTGTTTTTAATAAAACCCATTATTAGACCGCTTCTTTGAGCAACAAACTCTTTTAATTGTGTATTGTCAATAGCACCATTACCTATTCTGAAGAATAAATCAAAACTGGTTTTTAAACCGAAATAGTTTGCGAGTTCGTTAATCACCTTTTCACTAGAACCAATTTTTAAATGACGCAGTTTTCTTAGTAAAATTGCTTTACCTTCTTCTGCAATTATTTTTTCTTCAGCTTTTAATGCCGATTTAATTTTAGTACGGGCTCTTGCTGTTAATACAAAGTCTAACCAGCGAACATTGGGTTTGTTATTACTAGCAATTAGTACTTCTACTTGATCTCCACTTTTAAGTGTGTAACTTAAAGGAACTAATTTCCCGTTTACTTTTGCTCCTCTACATTTTAGGCCTACATCTGTATGTACAGAGAAGGCAAAATCTAATGCAGACGCTCCTTTAGGAAGCGATTTTAAATCACCTTTAGGTGTGAATACATATATTTCTTTAGCATATAAATTAAGTTTAAAATCTTCAACAAAATCTATAGCATCTATACTTTGATTCTCTAAAGTTTCTTTTAGGCGGTTTAACCAGCCATCAAGTCCGTTTTCTTTTACTTCACCTTGTTTGTATTTAAAGTGAGCTGCGTATCCTTTTTCTGCAATTTCGTCCATTCTTTCTGAACGAACTTGTATTTCTACCCATTTTGCTTGAGGTCCAATAACAGTAATATGTAATGCCTCGTATCCTGTAGATTTTGGTTGAGAAATCCAATCACGTAAACGAGCCGGATTTGGCTTAAAGAAATCAGTTACAATAGAATATATTTTCCAAGCATCGAATTTTTCATCACCAGAAGTTGGTTTATAAATAATTCTAATAGCAAACTTATCGTATACTTCATCGAAAGTTACGTTTTGTTTTCTCATTTTTCTTCTAATAGAAAAAATTGATTTAAAACGCCCTTTAATATCATAATCAAAACCTTCTTTATCTAAGGCCTCTTTTAAAATACCCGTAAAGGAATCGATATATTTTTGTTGTTCTTCTTTACTACCTATTATTCTATTTAAAATATCTCTATAAATATCTGGCTCTGTATATTTTAATCCTAAATCTTCTAGTTCAGTTTTAATATTATATAAGCCTAAACGATGAGCTAGAGGTGCATAAATGTATAAGGTTTCGGAAGCTATTTTTACTTGTTTATGAGGCGGCATTGCATCCATAGTTTGCATATTATGCAAACGGTCAGCTATTTTTATTAAAATTACTCTTACATCATCATGTAAGGTAAGTAGCATTTTTCTGAAATTCTCAGCTTGTATAGAATAATCCTGTTCTTGTTTTAAGCTAGATATTTTAGTTAGCCCGCTAACAATACGAGCTATGTTTTCACCAAACAAACGTTCCATATCATCAATGGTGTAATAAGTGTCTTCAACAACATCATGAAGTAGGGCAGCAGCAATAGAAGTAGCTCCTAAGCCGATTTCATCAGCAACAATTTTGGCAACAGCTATTGGGTGAAAAATATATGGTTCACCAGTTTTTCTACGTTGTTCTGAATGTGCTTCAACAGCAACTTCAAAAGCTTTTCGTATTAATTTTTTATCCTCGTCAGATAATGTTTGATAAGTTCCTTTTAATAAATTTTTGTATCTGCTAGCTATCTCTTTATTTTCCTCTTCTATCGTTGCATTATAACTCATACGCTTAAACCTATTTTGTTAGGTCTGTTTCAAAATAAAAATAGTGTAAAGAATTTTATTGAGCAAGTTTTCATAGGAAATGTTTAAAGCTAATTATAGAATGATGAAGACTTATTATTTTTAAATGAAATTAAAAAAAAGGAAACTCCAGTTTGGAACAGAAGTAATTAATAGTACGATGGTACAGTTAATTATCTGTTAAGGATGTCATTAGGGAAGTTTAACGACTACAATTATGTTATAAAATACAAGAGGAAGTTTTTCTAAATTATTGAAATTTGATAAAATTAAAATGTTGCTAAAAAAGATTATTCCGTTTTATAAAAATGAATTATATAGATGGAGTTTTCAAAAAATCGTTAAATATATGAATATCAAGTGTTTTTCCTGTAAGTCATCTATGTTTATATGTATATATTTGTCATATAACTCAGAGGTAACAAGACTTTAACTTTTCAAGTCCCCCTGAAATATCATTCAATATGGTATTTGAATCTCCAACTTTATTATAAAGTTGGAGATTCTTTTTTTACTTCTAGGCAACCTTTTTTACATTATTCTAGTCTTTATATTTGTAGGCAAGTAAATTAAATAATTGAATTGAAAATTATCCAGTTACATAAGGAGCAATCTGTATTAATAAAAAAAGCAGGTAAGCAAAATCGAGAAGCTCAGCAGTTGTTGTTCGAGCAATATTCACCAAAAATGTTAGGTGTTTGTCGGCAGTATGTAAAAGATATACATCATGCTGAAGACTTAATGCTTACAGGGTTTTTAAAAGTATTTACAAAATTACATACGTTTAAAAACGAAGGGAGTTTTGAGGGGTGGATTCGTAGAATTATAGTGAATACTTGTCTTACGTATTTGAATAAAAAAAACCCAATTCAATTAACAGATGAAGATTTTGTATTTAATAATGCAGCTACTGAAAATTTAGAAAACACCTCAGTAGAAGAGATTCAAAAATTGATAGACAAATTACCAGAAGGATATAAACTAGTTTTTAATTTATTTGCTATTGAAGGGTATAAGCATTCAGAAATATCAAAAAAATTAAATATATCTGAAGGTACTTCTAAATCACAATTATTTAAAGCACGTAGATGCTTGCAAGAGAATTATATAAGGATTAACGAGATTAGAAATGCAGACAAATAAGATAGATAAACATATTGCGGATAAATTTAAAGGTAGAGAGTTAAAACCATCTGTGTCTGCTTGGGAACGTTTGAGTGTTCAGTTAGACGAAGAGCAAAATAAGAAAAATTGGAAATGGTTTCTGTATCTAGGTTATGCAGCGAGTATCGCTTTGTTAATTAGTATTGGTTTTCTTTATCAAGGAGGAAGTAATAATGAAGGCATTATCAATGAAGTTATTGTAGAAACTTTTTTAGATGAATTGAAAATTAAAGAAATTGATTTAAAAGAAATTACACCTATCGAAAAAGCTGTTGTAAAGTTAACTGACACGGAGGTAGAAAATAAAATATTCTATAAAAGAGTTGAAAAAAAACATTTTAAAAAGTCTAAAAGGAATGTTATAGCGAGTGTGGTTAAACAGACGATTAATGTTAAGCCAATAGTTCAAAAAGAGGAGTCAAAAATAGTGAGTGATGTATTTGTTTCTTCAGATGTAATCGCACTCAAAAAAGAAGAATTTACTTCAAGAATAAAGATAAATAGTGATGACTTACTATTTACAGTAACTCACTCCGCACAAGAAGTACAAGAATATTACACAAAATATAAAATTAATAAAAAAAGTATATTAGAGACTATACAAAAAGAATTGATAAAATCTAATTTAAGAATAAATCCAGAAACAATTTTAGCTGAAGTAGAGTTAGATATAGAAGAAGCAGACTTTCAGCAAGATTTTATGGGGAAATTTAAATCGAAATTATCAAATGTTATTGTTGCAATTGCTGATAGAAATAAATAAGCGCTTGCCTATTATAGATAATTAAGTACCCAAAACACTATCCGTTTAATTTAAAATTTAAAAAATGAAAAGAATACTATTATTAGTGTTGTTTGTAACAACTATTGCCCAATCTCAAGTAAAAACATTTGAAGGTGAGGTGCGAAAAATATCAATAAAAATTGATGGAATTACAAAGAAGCAAAAAGATTCTTTAAAGTTTAAAGTAAAAGAAATTAACATAAAGGTTAATAAAGATGAGCTTACAGCTAATGAGGCGACTACTTTAAAAAAGGCAGCTGCAGTTTACCATGCAGGTCAGATTGAGAAACTGGTTAGTGTTCAAGAGCAAAATTTACAAAAATTAGTTCAAGATAAAACTGAAGGGAAAATAATGAGCACATTAGAAAATGATGGCTTTGATGTGACAATTTTTAATAGAAGAATTTTTCATATTAATACAAATAATGATGAAAAAGAGAAGAGTAAAAGGAAAAGAGATAAAAGAACGACAACTCAATTTGTTTTTGCTCTAGGGGTGAATAATGTGTTAACAAATAACAACCTTAATTCATTAAATAATTCTGATTACAAGTTTTGGGAATCACATTTTTATGAGCTAGGTTTTACATGGAAAACACGTTTGTCTAAACAACCATCAAAAACATATTTCAAATACGGAGTTTCTTTTTTGTGGAATAACTTAAGAGCTGAAAACAACAAATACCATACAATAAACGATCAAGAAACCGAGTTGAGTGTTAGTGTAAATAATTTAAGTGAGAGTAGGTTGCGTCATGTACAAATGATCTTCCCTATGCATTTAGAGTTTGATTTTTCGAAAAACAAAAAATACTCTGAATCTAAAATAAGAGATAGAACTCATGAATCAATTCGATTTGGTGTTGGAGGTTTTTTTGGCTTCAAATTAGGAACTCGTCAGTATTTAGAATATAAAAATTCACAAGGAGTAACTGTAGAAGAATTACAAAAAAACAGTTTTAATACCAATACTTTAAACTATGGTTTAAGTACATATATAGCGTATAGAGGCTGTGGTTTGTATGCTAAGTATGATTTAAATGCGCTATTTAAAAATACAGATACAAGAAATGTTTCATTAGGAGTTCGATTTGATATTAATTGATAAAAAAGGAGAAGTCTTAAACTTCTCCTTTTTTATTTTCTTCCCATTCTTGACGTAAGTCACCAGAAAGTTTACCCGTTCCGTCATGTCTCCAACCTGGAGGTTTCAAAAAGTATAAAATTCTTTTTCCTACGGAAGTTTTACTAGTGAAAGCATCTTTTAGCATATTATTCCATTCGATAAAAGCTACCTTAATAGGATTGTGTGTCGTAATATTACTAACCAAGCCATAAACTGGTTTTTCTACTTCAGGCTCAAAAGTACCTAAGAGTTTGTCCCAGATAATGAATATTCCTGCATGATTTCTATCTAAGTACTGTGGGTTTGTAGCGTGATGTACTCTGTGATGACTAGGGGTGTTGAAAATAGCTTCAAACCATTTAGGTAGTTTGTTAATTAACTCAGTATGAATCCAATATTGATAAAGTAAACTAATACTCATTTGCATTAAAATAATCAAAGGATGGAAGCCTAAAAGAGCTAAGGGAGTCCAAAAGATAAAAGTATAAAAACTACCAGACCATGTTTGTCGTAAAGCGGTACTTAAATTATATTTTGTAGAGGAATGATGTACTACATGGCTTGCCCAAAATAATCTGCTTTCGTGTGCAATTCTATGGTTCCAATAATAAACAAAATCTTCAGCAAAAAGTAATAATATCCATGACCACCATACTAAAGGTATTGTGAAAAATCGATAATTATATAAAAAGGTAAAAAAAGCTAAGGCAAGTGCTTTTGTAAATAACCCAATAAAAACATTTCCTAAGCCCATTGTTATTGATGTCATTGCATCTTTAAACTCATAATCTTCTAGCTTTACTTTAACTGTTAAAATAACTTCGATAATTATGGTTATAATAAAAAATGGGATAGCATAATGAATTATATTAGGAAGCTCAGGGATTTGCATAAGAAGGAGGTTAAATTAAAGATACAAAAATACTAAAAAGGAGAAGATTAATTAAACTGGTAATTCATTTTTTTATAGATTTAAAAGGGTTATATTTGCAAACTTAAAATAAATTTAAACAATTAATTATGAATCATTACGAAACTGTTTTCATTTTGAATCCCGTTTTATCTGAAACTCAGATAAAGGA
>CBDTZS010000026.1:0-31146 GCA_965364955.1 uncultured Tenacibaculum sp.
TAAATATGGCATTTCTTGGCAACTTAATCTTTCAGAATAAATTCGAATTATAATAGAAGTCGTACTACTTAAAGACGCAAGTTGTACACTTAATAAAAGAAAAGTGAAACTTGAGAAGCAATAAAATAAGAAACGTTTAAAAGCCCTTGCAAAAAAATGAACGAGCAAAACAAATAGAATAGGTTCATGAATCTATCTTGATTCTTAACTTGTTTTATAATAACTTCGCTAACTCCTGATATAACGAATTGAAACTCGACATATCATTAAAGCTTTAAATCATTCTCGGAAAACTCAATGAATAATAAACCAGAAACATTATTAACAGATTTTGAGTTAAATAAAATTCAAGCTTTCGCTGAGAATAATCAAAATTTTAGAGATCCTAATTTATTAACTATTGGTCAAAATTTTACTGATGTAGTAAAAATGTCTTCAATAAAAGGATTAATATTTATTCACGGCAATAATGACACAGGTTTTGAACATATACGAATTAGACATGAACAGTGGGTTTCAAATCCAAATTGGATAGAAATTTCTGATAAGTTCGGAGAAAATAAAATAAGTCTTCAAAACCAAAGTCTCTTTAGAAAAGATTCTATACCTTTCTATGATTATTGCTTAATAGTAGATTCTATTTATGATAAAAAAAACTTAATACTTGTAAATAACAAAAGAAGTGATAAGTTTGATTTATTCATTGGTAGCCATACTCACAAGGATGGAAAAGTAGAAATTTATCATTTATTAACATATAAAGACACTAGAGTAGTACATACATTATTCCCGAAATCAAATAAATATAATCCAAAGCGGACTAAAGGTTTTAATTTAGTTAGAACTAATTTAAGCTCTAGTATTAATTTAACAAACCTAATACAAGAAATTAAAATACCATATGTAAACCAAAAAAAAATAATAAGGTATATTATAATAATTAGGAGAATTCCAGAATTAAAATGTGAAAAATCATATGTACAAATAAATGATTCTGAGGGTAATCCTTTTAAAACTAAAATGATAGGTGTATTGCCGAATGAAAACATAGAAATATTAAGTCAGAAAGAATTACTCTATTTTGAAAATTCTGATTTCAGACCATTTGAACGAAAAATACTGGAAATAGAAAAATTAAATTAACGCCTTACAACACCGTATGAAATTAATTACCAGTGCAAACTCACTTACGAAATTAGTCCCTTAATCAACGCGAAAAATCTTATATAAACACGTTGGCAGTAATTAAAAAACAATGTACAAAGAGATAAAACCATCAGAAGAACTTAATAATGTAATCGACTCTTTTTGGACATTCTCGAATAATAAAGCAAATGAAAACTTTAAAGTATTACCAGATGCTTGTACTGATTTGATATTTGACCTCAATCAGAATAAAGGGTTTGTATCGGGAGTTATGACAAATTATCAACTTACGGAACTAGCAACCGAATCGAATTTAATCGGAGTTCGTTTTAAAAGCGAAAAGTTTGGTTCATTATCCAAGATACCGCTCAACGAAACTAAAAACTTACGAGTTGAATTATCACAAATATTTCCTTCGAACAACCTGAATATTTTAAATCAACTAACCGATTTAGAATCAATAACAGATAAAGTAAACTTTCTCGAAAATTTCATAACGACATCCTTTAAACAGAATTACCAAGAAAAAGACCACTTGATTTTATCGGTCGCACATAATATTAGGTTGTTAAAAGGTATTGTAAATGTTGGGGGAATAGCAAAATCATTTCATATAAGCCTAAGACAATTAGAAAGGCGTTTCAAAAGCTATATAGGTTTAACAATAAAGGAATTTTCAAACATAGTACGTTTCAACAACGCAAAAAAAGCAATAACTACTTACACAGAAACAACCCTTTTAGCAATTGCATTTGATATGGGGTTTTTTGACCATTCCCATATGACTAATGAATTTAAACGTATCTCAGGAGAAAACCCGAGCTATTTTAGGTAATGTCGTTTTTTTACAAAGCAAACTTATTTTAGTCGAGTAACTTTGCAACAAAAAAAACGACATGAAAATTTGGCTTTTATCAATTGGTTTAATATTGCTAATCTCTTGCAAAAACAAGAATATTAGCACAGAAAAAAGTATCATTAAAATTCAACAACCTAAAACAGAAAAAATGGACATTCAATACGCATACACAATTCTCTACGTTAATAACGTACCGAAAACAATGGAATTCTATAATAAAGCATTTGGATTTGAACAAAAATTTCTAACACCCGAAAATGATTATGGAGAAATAATATCGGGAACTACAACAATTGCGTTTGCGAGCGTTGTACTCGGGAAATCTAACTTTAAAAAAGGCTTTATAGAGAGTACATTAAATGAAAAACCATTTGGAATTGAATTAGCCTTTACGACTTCAGAAGTTGAGAAAGTAATGGAAAGTGCTATTGAAAATGGAGCTGTACGTTTGGAAGAAATAATAACAAAACCTTGGGGGCAAAAAGTTGGTTATTTACGAGATTTAAATGGATTTCTAATTGAAATTTGTACACCTATTAAAAATGAAGAGTAAGAAAAACTACCGCCAACATCGTATCTAATTTATTGCTAGTTCTAGCCTACTTACGAAAATTATCATGGATTTTCTATTCGGTTTTTATTTACTAAATCAGTTGCTTAAACATGTAACTAACAATACACAAACCGTTAGCGAAATCTTCACATAAAAACATAAAAATTCCGAGTTTCAAAAGCTCGGGATTTCATTTTTTATAGAACCTAAAACACGTTTCATAAAATTATTTAGCGCTTCTTTTTTAGGTACACCCTCTTTCATCATTTTATCAACCCCAATAGCTCCACATATTAGATATCAACTCACCTGCTAGCGTGAGAATCTTGCTCGTGACGGTACTCGTAATAAATTAGATTATTTATTATATACCAAGGTGTTAATTATAAAACTTAAAGACACAAGTTTAACACTTACGCCAGCGGAGGAAACATACGCGCTTAATGAAAGAGAACAAAATAAAGGTTGAGAAGCAATAAAATAAGAAACGTTTAAAAGCCCTTGCAAAAAAATGAACGAGCAAAACAAATAGAATAGGTTCATGAATCTATCTTGATTCTTAACTTGTTTTATAATAACTTCGCTAACTCCTGATATAAAGAATTGAAACTCGACATATCATTAAAGTTGTACGTCATTAAAACCAACGAAACTGCAAATAGATAAAATACAAAATGAATAGATTGAATTTAATAATTGGACTCTTTTTAATTTTAATATCTGTATCATGTTCTCATAGCAAGTTGACAGAAATTTCATTGAATTGTGGATGTATAGTGACAGAACACTTTATTTCGAGTACAGATGATATTGAAAACAGTACCAAGAAATATACTTTTAAAAATAGTCAGTTATTTGACTTGGGGGTTTCAAAAGACGGATTTGCAAATAGTTTTTCACTTCAAATTTGTGACCTGATTGATGAATCTGATAAATTTGACTTAATAGAAATTGATATAGTAAAGGAAGAGGATGGAGAAATTCAATCAACGAAAAGATATACTTATGAAGTTGAAAAAGTAAAAGCAGAACTTCCCAAATATTTAAAGCTTGAATCCTTTGTAGCTCAATATGTGGCAAATATATACAACAAGGATTATTCAGCTTGTCTTGAATTTATTGACTTTAAAGATGAAGAAAAGTTTAAGAAGATTATAGACAAAGTTTATGAGGGTCTAAATAAGGATTATCGTGAAATAAGAATTGCTGACTACAAATCAGATGGGAACAATTATTCAATTTATGGAATAATTAAATCTAAGAGTGACCAACTAGACTTGTTTACTATGAAACTTAAAGGAGTTGATAATGGGTATGAAATAATCTCATTCTACTTTTAATAAATAACGAACGCACAACAATTTGTAAACGTAATGCGGGCGAAGTACTAATAATGAACGATATAACAATTAATAAACGGTTTAGCAGTTTGATAAGTTTGAGCTTCGAATCCCACACTACGCTTACAAGTGGCCGTTAGCGAAATCCTCCCCGCTAGCGCAAGCATCTTGCTCGTGCCGGCACTAGGAAGAAATGATTACTATACACGAAAGGATTAATTATAAAAACTTAAAAACACAAGCGTGACACTTACGCGCTTAATGAAAGAGAATAAAGTAAAGCTTGAGAAGTAACAAAACAGAGGATTATCTAAATACAAGTCTACCTCTTTGCTAGACCTGGTCGAAATAATAGCCAATACAGAAATGTATTGGCTATTAACTCAAAATTTTTCCTTTTTAATAAAAAACCTCCATGCAAGCATCGGTCATTAAACCCAATTGGGCTATCGCCCTGCGATTAAACCATCTAATTATAACTATTTCATTTCAGGAATGACAACTGTTATAAGTTCTTCTTTATAAAACTGAAGATCCTTTTGAATATTTCTGTTTTCAGAAGATATTGATGTTAAAAACAAATCTTGATAATAAGTAATTCCATTAAATAAATTATTTTTAAAAGCACCCCATTTCTTAATTTGTTTAGTCGTAACCTCTTCTGAGATAGTCGCTATTTCATTTTTCAAAAAATCAACATACATTTTCAATTCTTTAACAAACATGTTTGGACGATTCGTCTGTGTAATTACAGCTTCATTCCCGTAAATATGTTGCATCATTTTAGAAAGTGACACTTCTTTATCAAAATAAGCCATATTTGGACCTGGACAAACGGCAACACCTTGCTCTTGACCTTTTATTTTAATGTCGTTTTCTAAATAAGAAACATTAGCTAAACCTACACAAAGGCAAGATTTTTCGGTTATTTTAACTTTGGCATTCTCATATGTATTTGGAGATATCTCCGATCTTTTAGCCTCTAACTCTTGTATTTTCACATCTTGATATTTTTTCGAAGCAGTACAGATACCTTCCGGACCAAATTCTTTACTCAATGCCAAATATTTTTTAGGACAAGAACTTCCTGCTTTATTGTTATGTATACGTTTTTGTTTATGGTACTCATTTGTAGTTCCCTTTATCGTATTAAAAGGAACTCCTAAAGGCGAAATACCACTTAAATACAAGTCTTTCTCTTTAGCATTTGCCAATAACTCCCTTGTTTTATTATCTACAGATGTAGCTTCTGGAACTAATAAAAAAGGACTTCCCCACCCTACAGAGTCAACTTTATAGTTCTCTAGTAAAAATTCGTGCTCATCTCCTATTCCAACACCACCTTGAACGGTAATCTTTAAATCCAAAGCTTGTTCTGGAACAATGATATTTTTTAGCATTAATGCTTTTACAAGAACATCGTGTGTGTCTTGTATTAATTCTGCTTTTTTGTTTTTAAATTCCTCCAAAACAGGACCTAATAAAAAACCCTCTGTTGCAAAAGCATGTCCTCCACAATTTAATCCAGATTCAATTCGATACTCCGAAACCCAGAGTCCTTTTTTAGCTAAAAATTTCCCTTGAATGATCGCCGAACGATAATCGCTAACTTTAAGAATAATTTTCTTTTTTAACTGACCTTGATCATCTGGAAAGAAATCATTAAACTTTTCAAAGTAACTGTATAACCTTGGGTTCATTCCTGCCGACAACACCACTGACGATTCCAAATTACTATTAGCAAAACCACGAAGTGAAGCGTGTGCATCATTAAACTCAACGGGTAACTGCTCGCCTTTAACAAAATTAGCTTTATCGAGTTTTGTCATGATATTCACATCAATATCACCAACTTTTAAATGCCTTTCCAAATAACTTAAAACAGTCTCCTTCAGTACAGAACCATCTTCCAGTAAATTAGAAATACCTTCCTTAATACTAGATTTATTTGGTAAAGTAGCCATGAAGTTTTCTAAAGCTAATTTGCTTTCTGTTAATTCTGTTTTAAATTTTGAGAATTTTTCTTTAACAATCGTATCAACTAAATTTAAATAAGAAGTAATTCGTTTTGCACGATAATCCTGTGCTTTTTTTGAAATTTCTTGGTATGGTAGATTACGTTTTTTACTGTAAAACTCATTCATTTTTTCCATAAGCTCATCGTCAATAATCGATATTACAGAAGAAATTCCGTATTGAGCCACACGAATTGGACTGTCTATAGTATAGGCTAATCCCATTACCGGAATATGAAAGGTGTGTATTGGTTTAGGTAAAGTCATCTTTGAAACTTTTTGAAAATTAAATAAGTAACAAATATTACCATTCCTACTTTACTAAAAGCTGATATATATCATACTATTTAGACTTTTCTTAAAATGTTTCAGATACAAAATATTTGTAAAAACCTCATTTTTAAGCATAAAAAATCCCGAGCTATAAAACTCAGGATTTCCATTTTATTCTTTTTAAAACTATTTATCTATCGAACCTAAAACACGTTTCATAAAGTTATTTAGCGCTTCTTTTTTAGGTGTACCCTCTTTTATCATTTTATCAACCTCAATAGCTCCATACATATTAGATATCAACTCACCTATTACATCTAATTCAGCATCTTTTAAAGACGGAACTTCAGTTAAAGCCTCTAATGTTTCAATCGTTTCTAATAGGTAATCTTGGTCGTTTTCTTCAATAAAAGAAGTTAAATGTTTAATAACTGGTAATTTCATATTTATAGAACTTCGTTTACCAAGTCTTTTAATACCTCAAACTTGTTGGTTTGTACTTGATTTACAAATTTACCATCTACAAAAGTTGCAAATGTTGGTAAATTACTAACATCGGCTAATTTTCTGCTTTCAGGAAACTTCTCTGCATCAACCATTACAAAAACCGTACTCTCATTTTCAGAAGATAACTTCTTAAATTTAGGTTTCATAATACGACAGTTACCACACCAAGTAGCAGAAAATTGCACCACTACTTTTTGGTTACTTCCAACTAACTCTGCTAAATTATCTTGACTTAATTCTTGTACCATAGTTTTATATATTAAAGAAAAGGAGTTCGTGCATGTCCCCCAACAGTTACACGAACTTTTCCCTTTTCGTAATTTATTCTAGTTTACTGCTAAATACTCAGCAGTAGCTTTTGCATTTGGTTTCATAGCTTCTTTACCTTCTTCCCAGTTTGCAGGACAAACTTCTCCATTTGTTTGAACATGAGAATAAGCATCAATCAAACGTAAAAATTCATTTACGTTACGACCTACTGGCATATGGTTAATTCCTTCATGAAAAACAGTTCCTTCTTCATCAATTAAATAAGTAGCTCTATATGTTACATTATCTCCTTCAACTTGTACCGTTTGAGTTACCTCGTCAAAAACCTCATTCGAAATATCTAAAATACCTAAAATTGAAGATAAGTTACGATTACTATCAGCTAATAAAGGGTATGTAACACCTTCGATTCCTCCGTTGTCTTTAGATTGGTTTAACCAAGCGAAGTGTACTTCAGGAGTATCACAAGAAGCACCGATTACAACAGTATTTCTTTTTTCAAATTCTCCTAACGCAGCTTGAAAAGCATGTAATTCAGTAGGACAAACGAAAGTGAAATCTTTTGGGTACCAGAACAATAATACTTTTTTCTTATTATTTGCTGCTTCTTCTAATACGTTTACTTTAAACGTATCTCCCATTTCGTTCATTGCATCAACGTTTAAATCTGGAAACTTCTTACCAACTAATGTAGCCATTTTATATTTTTTATTTATTAATATTTTTTTTTACAGCTGCAAAGATATTTTTTTATGGAAGTATTTAAAGAATAAAAAAGCTTTATTTTATTATTCCATTATAAATTTTATTGATGTTTCTTTTAGTATTTATAAAAAACACAAAACACTCTCCTGTATTATTAATACTTAAATAAAAGTTCAATCAACAAACTAACCGTGTTATCATTTTTCCTTATAATTAAATAAAATATATAGATAAAAATTATAGATAAATTTATTGTAAATTTGAAGTATACCAACCTATAAAACAATAATCTATGAAAAATTCAAATCCGAATACACCATCTGGAGATGTTGCTAAATGCCCTTTTATGGGAGGCACACAAAAAGAAACTGCTGGTGGAGGAACAAGAAATCGAGATTGGTGGCCTAATGAGTTAAAATTAAATATACTTAGACAAAATGCTACAAAATCTGATCCAATGGGCAATGATTTTGATTATCCTACAGCATTTAATAGCCTTGATTACCCTGAACTTAAAAAAGATGTTATAGCCTTAATGACAGACTCACAAGATTGGTGGCCTGCAGATTATGGTCATTATGGTGGTTTTATGATTCGTATGGCATGGCATAGCGCGGGTACATACCGCGTTGGTGATGGACGTGGCGGTGCAGGTTCTGGTACACAACGTTTTGCTCCGCTAAATAGTTGGCCTGATAATGGTAATTTAGATAAAGCACGTTTATTACTATGGCCTATAAAAAAGAAATATGGACGTAAAATTTCTTGGGCAGATTTAATGATTCTTGCAGGAAACTGCGCATTAGAATCTATGGGGTTTAACACCTTTGGTTTTGCTGGAGGTCGTGAAGATGTTTGGGAGCCTGAACAAGATATTTATTGGGGTAGTGAAACAGAATGGTTAGGAAATGATGAGCGATATGCAGATGAGAATCTTGAAAGTGATTTAGGAGCTGTTCATATGGGACTTATTTATGTAAACCCTGAAGGACCTAACGGAAAACCAGATCCTATAGCTTCTGGATACGACATTAGAGAGACTTTTGGGCGTATGGCAATGAATGATGAAGAAACAGTTGCATTAATTGCTGGAGGACATACATTTGGAAAAGCACACGGCGCTGCAAGTCCTGATGAATATGTTGGTCCAGAACCTGCAGGTGCTGTTATTGAAGAAATGAGTACAGGTTGGAAAAACACATTTAAAACTGGAGTCTTAGATGATACTATTACAAGTGGTATTGAAGGCGCTTGGACACCAAACCCAACACAATGGGATCATGATTTTTTTGATGTTCTTCTAAACTATGATTGGGAGTTAACTAAAAGTCCTGCTGGTGCACATCAATGGACACCAACTGCTGCTTCTAATGCTAAGAAAGCTCCAAAAGCGGGTGACGCAAACGGAACACAAGCCTTAATGATGACCACTGCAGATATGGCTTTAAAAATGGATCCTGCATATTTAAAAATCTCTAAACATTTTCATAAAGATCACAAAGCATTTGAAGATGCATTTGCAAGAGCTTGGTATAAATTAACTCATAGAGATATGGGACCTGTTTCTCTTTATTTGGGACCTGAAATTCCTAAAGAGGAATTGATTTGGCAAGACCCAATTCCTACTGGTAAAAAACTTTCTAACTCAGATATTAGCATTTTAAAAACGAGTATTAAAGACGCAGGATTAACAGTATCGCAATTAGTAACCACAGCTTGGGCATCTGCCGCTACATTTAGAGGTTCTGATAAGCGTGGTGGTGCAAATGGCGGACGTATTCGTTTAGCGCCTCAAAAAGACTGGGAAGTAAATAACCCTAGTGAATTAGCTAAAGTTTTGGCTATTTACGAGCGCATTCAAAATGATTTTAACGGAACAGTTTCTATAGCCGACTTAATCGTGTTAGGTGGTTCTGTAGGTATAGAAGTAGCTGCAAAAAATGCAGACCGTACTATAACAGTCCCTTTTACATCTGGTAGAGGCGATGCTTCTCAAGAACAAACAGATGTAGTTTCTTTTGATTATCTAGAACCAAGGGCAGACGGATTTAGAAACTTCTTGAAAAACAACCTAAATGTAGCTGCTGAAGAACTACTAGTTGATCGTGCAAACTTATTAACTCTTTCTATACCTGAAATGACAGTTTTAGTTGGAGGATTAAGAGTTTTAGGTGCAAATTATAACAGTTCTAACAATGGAGTATTTACAGATAATTTAGGTACACTTTCAAATGATTTCTTTACAAATATTCTTGATTTATCAATTAATTGGAAAGCGGCAACGTCAAGTGATAAAGAATTTATCGGTAGAGATCGTAAAACTGGTGCTATGAAATTTTCAGGAACTAGAGCTGATCTTATTTTTGGTTCAAATACAGAACTTAGAGCGATAGCAGAAGTTTATGGATCTGATGATGCTAAAGATAAGTTTGTAACTGATTTTATTACAGCTTGGACTAAAGTAATGAACTTAGATCGTTTTGATTTAAAATAAAATCAATTGTTTTATAAATAAAAAAGGTGATCAAATAAATGATCACCTTTTTTATTTATATTTTAGACACTACTTATTTACTAGCAAATAGCTTGATATCATTTTTTGAAACTTCTTTCTCTCCTAAAATAATTAACCGCTCTACGACATTACGAAGTTCACGGATATTACCAGTCCAATCATATTCTTGCAATAAATTAATAGCTTCAGCTGAAAAGTCTTTTTTCGACATTCCTTGTTCTGTAGCAATCTTTTCTGAAAAAAAGTTTATTAATAAAGGAATATCTTCTCGTCGATCGTTTAATGCTGGAACTTTAATTAAAATCACTGCTAAACGGTGATACAAATCTTCTCTAAATCTACCTTCTGCTATTTCCTTTTTCAAGTCTTTGTTCGTTGCTGCAACTATACGAACATTTACTTTAATATCTTTATCTGAACCAACACGTTGAATTTTATTTTCTTGCAAAGCTCGTAGTACTTTCGCTTGTGCAGACAAACTCATATCTCCAATTTCATCCAAGAAAATAGTTCCTCCATTTGCAGCTTCAAATTTACCTGCTCGATCTTTATTTGCTCCTGTAAAAGAACCTTTTACATGGCCAAATAATTCACTCTCTATCAATTCAGAAGGAATTGCGGCACAATTAACTTCAATCATTGAAGCTTTTACTCTATCTGATTTTTCGTGTAACCAATGTGCCACTAGTTCTTTTCCTGTTCCGTTAGGTCCAGTAATTAAAACACGTGCATCTGTCGCTGCTACTTTTTCAATTATCTCTTTAATATGATTAATAGCATCACTCTCACCAATCATCTGGTAACTTTTACTAACCTTCTTCTTTAAACGTTTGTTTTCAACTACAAGCTCTTTACGATCTAACGCATTACGAACTGTATTTAACAAACGGTTTAAATCTGGCGGCTTAGATATATAATCAAATGCACCTAAACGCATTGTATTAACTGCTGTATCGAGATCTCCGTGACCAGAAATCATTACCATTGGAATTTCAGGTTTTATCTTTTTAGCTTTTTCTAATACTTCAACACCGTCCATTTTTGGCATTTTAATATCACAAAGCACTAAGTCGTAATCTTTATTTTTAATCATTTCGATTCCAACTAATCCATCTTCAGCTTCCTCTACTTCATAAGCATCGTTTTCTTCTGAAATGATTTTTTTTAATACCCTACGGATAGCCGCTTCGTCTTCTATGATTAATATTTTTGACATTCTTTTCTAAATTTATTTTTTAAAGATAAACAATAACCGCGCCATCAAAAGTTATTCTTTAATAATATGTATATCTCTTTGAGGGAACGGAATTGATATATTATGCTCTCTAAATAATTCATCAATTTTAAATCGCAATTCACTTTTAGGTATTTGTGCCTGAAAACTATCGTTTAATGTAAAAATCAATTTAAATTCTAAAGCACTATCTCCAAAGTTCTCAAAAATTACCAGAGGTGCTGGATGTTGATAAACTTTAGGATGCTCATTCGCCGCTTTCAATAATAATTTTTTTACTAATTGAATATCACTACCATATGCAACCCCTATCGAAACACTCTCGCGAGTTGTTGTTCCGTTTTGAGTCCAATTATATAAACTGTTTGTTAAATACTTATGATTTGGAATTACCAATACCTTATTATCAATAGTTACAGCACGTGTAGTTCGTAATTTTATTTCTTCTACTCTACCAACTTTCCCATCTAATTCAATAATATCTCCAACATGCACACTTTGATCAACTATAATAAAAATACCTGATATTATATCTTGAAAAAAAGTTTGCAATGCTAAACCAACCCCAATTAACAACGCTGCTGAAGCTGCAAATATTGCGGTTACATTAACACCTGATGTACTTAGGGTTGCTAAAAAAATCACGATATAAACAAACCAACTAGCAAAAGAAAAAACGGTATCAAACTTATTTTTATCTTCTTGCTGCAATCTCTTTACCGCTACTTTTTTAAAAAATTTTAAAAGCATTGAAGCCAATACAAATACAATTGCCAGCATTAAAACAGCTTTAATGCTAATTCCAATTTCTTTATTAAAATGTAAAGTATAGTTAAGTATTTTATTAAGCTCTTTCACTAAAATAATTTTGTAGTAAATATATAATTTTAGATAAAAAAAGCAGCTATCTTTTTATGATAACTGCTTTTTTTTAATTTGTCTTACCCGTTATAACGAATCCATTTCCATAAGTCCTTATATGTTGGCTTTTTACCATACATTAAAATACCTACTCTATAAATTTTAGCTGCTAGCCATACGATAACCATAAAAGTTGCTATCAACAACAACATAGATATTGCTATTTCCCACCATGCTACTCCAAACGGAATACGCATTAACATTACAATTGGAGATGTAAATGGTATGTATGAAAAAATTACAGAAACTGGTCCGTGAGGATCGTTCATTACCGTTGCAAAACCAACATAAACACCTAAAATTAAAGGCAGCATAATTGGCATCATAAATTGCTGTGTATCTGTTTCGTTATCTACTGCTGCACCTACCGCTGCAAACAATGAGCTGTATAACATATAACCTCCTAAGAAATAGAAGATGAATAACAAGAACATTTTTAATAACGGTAATTTAAATATTTCTTGAATAATCATTTCTCCTTTACTTCCTGCTGCTTGTTGCAAAGCTTCCATTTGTTCTGGAGATACTTTCGCTGTTTGCATTCCCATCATATCAACTCCAAAAACTGAAGAAGCTATTAAACTGAATACAAAAAGTAAAATCCCCCAAATAAAGAACTGCAATAATCCTGCCGATGCATTCCCTATAATTTTCCCCAACATTAATTGGAAAGGTTTTACAGAAGAAACAATAATTTCTACTATCCTACTGGTTTTTTCTTCAATAACACTACGCATTACTGATGTACCATAAATCATTACAAACATCATTAATAGATATCCTGCTAAGCCACCTAATGCAATCTTTAATCCGTTAATTAATTTAGATGATTTTTCTCCTGAGAAATTAAACATCTTAATATCTGATGATATTTTAGACGCTTTAATTTGTGTTAAATCAATTCCGAATTTGGTTAACTTTTCATTCCCTAGTTTTTTATCAACCTTATTTTCTAAACTACTCATGACCGACATACTTGGCGAATCCTTTGAGAAAAACTCAATTGAGTTTGCCAACACCTCTAAACTATCTTGTTTAGGTATGTATAAAGCACCGTAATAATCACCTTCTTCTACTTTCTTTTTAGAATCTTCAATTCCTAATGAAGTAAAATCTTCATATTTAATAGTTTTCGAATCTTTAAAAATCTCTTTAGAGAATAATCCAGACTCATCAACATATACTATTTTCTTAACGTTTTCGTCGTTTTTTTTCATCAAGAAAAACACCAACGCCCCCATACCAATCATTAATAACGGACTTAAAAAAGTCATTACTATAAATGATTTATTTCTAACCTTAGCAATAAACTCGCGTTCTATAATTAATCGTAATCTGCTCATAGTTTAACTGTTTTTATTTACTGCCTGAATAAAAATATCGTTGGCACTTGGTATTAATTCTACAAAATGTTGCACTTGCCCTTGAGTTGTTAAAAATGATAACAGTTCATTTGCCGATTTACCTTCGGTTAACTGTACATTTAATTTTAACCCATCGTTTAACAACCTAAAATCGGCTGGTAACACTTTAAATTTTTCTTTTAATTTAGCTTCAACTTCTTTAACATTTGAGGTATTTAATCCGACTTGAAAAGTATTGGTTCTAAATTCTTTTTTTATATCATCTAATTTACCGTCCAATATTTTATTAGACTTATCAATTAAAGCAATATAGTCGCACATTTCTTCAACACTTTCCATACGGTGTGTAGAAAAGATAATGGTAGCTCCTTCATCACGGAGTTGTAAAATTTCTTTGGCTATTAATTGCGCGTTTATTGGATCGAAACCCGAAAAAGGTTCATCAAAAATTAATAATTTCGGTTGATGTAATACAGTTACAATAAACTGTATTTTTTGTGCCATCCCTTTAGAAAGTTCTTCTATTTTTTTATTCCACCAATCACCAATATCAAATTTATCAAACCAATATTTCAATCGTTTTTTTGCTTCCGACTTACTCAATCCCTTTAATTGTGCTAAGTACAAAGCTTGCTCACCTACCTTCATAGATTTATACAAACCTCGTTCTTCTGGTAAATAACCAATATATTCTATATGATGAGGCGCTAGTTTTTCCCCATCTAAAATTATCTCACCACTGTCAGGCATCGTTATTTGATTGATAATTCTAATCAAAGATGTTTTTCCTGCTCCATTGGGACCTAAAAGTCCGAAAACACTTCCTTTTGGAATCTGCATTGATACATTATTCAATGCTGTATAATCACCGTATCGCTTTACGACGTTATTAATTTCTAATAAATTACTCATTGATTTTTTAGTTGATTAATTAGCCGTTTGTCAGAAACCAGCTATGACAAACTTACATATTTTTATACTAGTTAGTAGCAACTTTATACCAAACGTTACACTTTTATACGCTGTTAAATTTACTATGCATGCATAACTTTTTTGCAAAATACTATGCGTGCATAATAAATTTTAGTATCTTTGACAACACATGGACAAGAACAAATCAATAGATCATCAATTAAGAGCCACATGGCAAGCTGTTGCAAAAATGTACAACGAACAAGCTGCAAAGCACGACAGTACTATGGCAACTGCTTTTGTTTTATTGAATATAGATTTCGAAAATGGCACCCCTTCAACTGCTTTGGGTCCTTTAATGGGGATGGAACCTACAAGTCTTTCTAGATTGTTAAAAACAATGGAAGATAAAGGGGTTATATGTAGAGAGAAAAATCCAACTGACGGAAGAAGTGTTATTATAAAACTGACAGATTATGGTAAAGAAATGCGTGAAGTTTCGAAAGGTCATGTGTATCAATTCAATAATGAAGTAAAAAAACATATTACTGAAAAAGAACTAGATATTTTTTTTAAAGTAACAACAACTATAAACAAACTTATTACAGACAAGATGGTATATAATGATACCAATAAAGAAGCTGTATAAACAAACCTGTAAACAAATGACAAGAAGAATTAAAAAAGTAGCAATCATCGGTTCCGGAATTATGGGAAGTGGAATTGCATGTCATTTTGCTAACATTGGCGTTGAAGTCTTATTATTAGACATCGTTCCTAGAGAACTTAACGACAAAGAAAAAGCAAAAGGATTAACGTTAGAAGACAAAGCTGTTCGTAATCGTTTGGTTAATGATGCTTTAACGGCTTCTTTAAAATCGAAACCGTCTCCAATTTACTCGAAAAAGTTTGCAGATAGAATTACGACTGGTAACCTAGAAGATGACATAGCAAAAGTTGCTGATGTAGATTGGATTATGGAAGTTGTTGTTGAACGATTAGATATTAAAAAAATCGTTTTTGAAAAACTAGAGAAATATCGTACTCCTGGTACGTTAATTACTTCTAATACTTCAGGAATTCCTATCCAATTTATGAACGAAGGAAGAGGTGAAGATTTTCAAAAGCACTTTGCGGTAACTCACTTTTTTAATCCTCCACGTTATTTAAAATTATTTGAAGTTGTTCCAGGGCCAAACTGTAAACAAGAAGTTACTGACTTCTTAATGGATTACGGTTCTAAGTTTTTAGGAAAAACTTCAGTATTAGCAAAAGATACTCCAGCTTTTATTGGAAATAGAATTGGGATCTTCGGAATTCAGTCATTATTTCACCAAGTAAAAGAATTAGGTTTAACAGTTGAAGAAGTTGATAAATTGACAGGTCCGGTAATCGGCCGTCCAAAATCAGCCACTTTTAGAACTGTTGATGTTGTAGGTTTAGATACTTTAGTACACGTTGCTAATGGTATTTATGAAAACTGCCCTAACGACGAAGCACACGATTTATTCAAATTACCAGGTTTCATCAACACCATGATGGAAAACAAATGGCTAGGAAGTAAAACGAAACAAGGCTTCTACAAGAAATCAGTAAATGCTGAAGGAAAGAAAGAAATCTTAACGTTAGATTTAGAAACGATGGAATATCGTTCTAAAAAACGCGCAAAGTTTGCGACATTAGAATTAACAAAAACTATTGACAAACCAATTGATCGTTTTAAAGTATTAGTTGGCGGAAAAGATAAAGCGGGAGAATTCTACCGTAAAAACTTCGCAGCAATGTTTGCGTATGTTCAAAATAGAATTCCAGAAATTTCTGACGAATTATATAAAATTGACGATGCTATGAAAGCTGGTTTCGGTTGGGAAAATGGCCCTTTCGAAATTTGGGATGCTGTAGGTGTAGAAAAAGGTATCGAATTAATGAAAGCTGAAGGGAAAGAACCTGCGGCTTGGATTACCGAAATGGTAGCCAAAGGAGAAACTTCTTTTTATACTATTAAAGAAGGAGCAACTTATTATTATGATGTTCCAACAAAATCACAAACTAAAAAACCAGGTCAGGATTCGTTTATCATCTTAGATAATATTCGTAAAACAACTGAAGTGTTTAAAAACTCAGGAGTTGTTATTGAAGATTTAGGTAACGGTATCTTAAACTGTGAATTCCAATCTAAAATGAACACCATTGGTGGCGATGTTTTAGCAGGATTAAATAAAGCAGTTGATTTAGCTGAAAAAGATTTCCAAGGATTAGTAATTGGTAACCAAGGAGCAAACTTCTCGGTTGGTGCTAATATCGGAATGATTTTTATGATGGCTGTTGAGCAAGAATATGATGAATTAAACATGGCTATCAAGTATTTTCAAGATACGATGATGCGCATGCGTTATTCTTCAATTCCAACAATTGCTGCACCTCATGGTATGGCTTTAGGTGGTGGATGTGAATTATCATTGCACTCAGATAAAGTCGTTGCCGCTGCTGAAACCTATATGGGATTAGTAGAATTCGGAGTTGGAGTTATCCCTGGTGGTGGTGGTTCTAAAGAAATGGCATTACGTGCTTCAGATACTTTCCGTACAGGAGATGTTCAGTTAAACGTATTGCAAGAATATTTCTTAACTATCGGTATGGCTAAGGTTAGTACCTCTGCGCATGAAGCTTACGATTTAGGTTTATTACAGAAAGGAAAAGATGTTGTTGTTGTAAACAGAGAGCGTCAAATTGCTGAAGCTAAAAAGCATGCAGTATTAATGGCTGAGGCTGGTTATACACAACCTGCTGCTCGTAAAGATGTATTAGTTCTTGGTAAACAAGCTTTAGGAGCCTTTATGGTTGCTACTGACTCTATGCATGCAAGTAAGTTTATATCTGAGCACGACCAAAAGATTGCGAATAAATTAGCCTATGTAATGGCTGGTGGAGATTTATCAGAGCCAACAAAAGTTTCTGAACAGTATTTATTAAACCTCGAACGTGAAGCTTTCTTAAGTTTAACTACAGAACGTAAAACGTTAGAGCGTATTCAGCACATGTTAAAAACTGGTAAACCATTAAGAAATTAAAAGATGAAAACAGCATATATAGTAAAAGGATATAGAACTGCCATAGCAAAGTCTAAAAGAGGTGCATTCAGATTTAAAAGAGCTGATGAATTAGCTGCTGAAACTATCGAATATATGATGGAGCAGTTACCTGAGTTTGATAAGTCACGTATTGACGATGTAATTGTTGGTAACGCTATGCCAGAAGGTTCACAAGGATTAAATATGGCGCGTTTAATCTCTTTAATGGGATTAAAAACAGATGCTGTTCCTGGTGTAACCGTAAATCGTTTTTGTTCTTCAGGAATAGAAACTATTAGTATGGCAGTAGCAAAAATTCAATCAGGAATGGCTGAATGTATTATTGCTGGTGGGGCTGAAAGTATGAGTTCTGTACCTATGACAGGTTTTAAACCAGAATTAAACTACGATACCGTTGCTGCTGGTCATGCAGATTATTACTGGGGTATGGGAAATACTGCGGAAGAAGTTGCTAATAAATACAACATTTCTCGTAAAGACCAAGATGAGTTTGCTTTAAACTCTCACTTAAAAGCACTAAGAGCTCAAGCTGAAAATCGTTTTCAAGACCAAATCGTACCGATTGAAGTTGAAGAAACATATGTTGATGCTAACGATAAAAAAACAACAAGAAAATACACCGTAACAAAAGATGAAGGGCCTCGTAAAGGATCTAACATCGCAGGTTTAGAACGTTTACGTCCTGTATTTGCTACTGGCGGAAGTGTTACTGCTGGTAACTCATCTCAAACAAGTGATGGTGCAGCCTTTTTAATGGTTATGAGTGAAGATATGGTTAAAGAATTAAATCTTAAACCAATAGCACGTATGGTAAGTTATGCTGCTGCTGGTGTTCCGCCTAGAATTATGGGAATCGGACCTGTAGCTGCGATTCCTAAAGCATTAAAACAAGCAGGATTAAAACAAGAAGATATTAGTTTAATTGAATTGAATGAAGCATTTGCTTCTCAATCATTAGCCGTAATTCGTGAATTAGGATTAGATGCAGACATTATTAATGTAAATGGTGGGGCTATCGCTTTAGGACATCCTTTAGGGTGTACTGGAGCTAAATTATCAGTTCAATTATTCGATGAAATGCGCAAGCGTAATATGCAAGGAAAATACGGAATGGTAACGATGTGTGTGGGTACTGGTCAAGGTGCTGCAGGTATTTTCGAATTCTTAAACTAACAACAAAAAATAACAAAATGGCAGATTTATTAAGAGGAGGTCAATTCCTAGTTAAAGAAACAAAATGTGAAGACGTTTTTACTCCAGAAGATTTTTCTGAAGAACAAAAAATGATGAAAGATGCGGTTATGGAATTTAATGACCGTGAAATCATACCTCATAAAGCTCGTTTTGAAGCAAAAGATTATGCTTTAACAGAAGAAGTAATGCGTAAAGCTGGTGAACTAGGATTCTTAGGAGTTTCTGTTCCTGAAGCTTATGGCGGATTAGGAATGGGATTTGTTTCTACGATGCTTACTTGTGATTATATTTCAAGTGGTACCGGTTCTTTTAGTACTGCTTTTGGTGCACATACAGGTATTGGTACTATGCCAATTACTTTATATGGAACCGAAGCTCAAAAACAAAAATATGTGCCTAAATTAGCTACAGGTGAATGGTTTGGTTCTTATTGTTTAACAGAACCAGGTGCTGGGTCTGACGCCAACTCAGGAAAAACGACAGCTACCTTATCTGAAGACGGAACGCATTATAAAATTAACGGGCAAAAAATGTGGATTTCAAACGCAGGTTTTTGTCAAGTAATGATTGTATTTGCTCGTATTGAGGATGATAAAAACATTACTGGATTTATTGTTGAGTACGATAAAAACAATCCAAACGGAATTACTTTAGGTGAAGAAGAACACAAATTAGGTATTCGCGCTTCTTCTACGCGTCAAGTATTCTATAGCGACACTATTGTTCCTATTGAAAACATGCTATCTGGAAGAGGGAATGGTTTTAAAATAGCCATGAACGCATTAAATGTTGGTCGTATTAAATTAGCTGGCGCTTGTTTAGATTCTCAAAGAAGAGTTATTACCTACGCTACACAATATGCGAATGAGCGTAAGCAATTTAAAACTCCTATTGCTGAGTTTGGCGCTATTAAAATGAAGTTAGCAGAAATGACAACCAATGCTTATGTTGGTGAATCAGCTTCTTATAGAGCGGCTAAAAATGTTGAAGATAGAATTGCGATGCGCGAAGCTGAAGGAAACACACATCAAGAAGCAGAATTGAAAGGAGTAGAAGAATATGCGATTGAATGTTCTATATTAAAAGTTGCCGTTTCTGAAGATGTACAAGCTTGTGCTGATGAAGGAATTCAGATTTTTGGAGGAATGGGATTCTCAGAAGAAACTCCTATGGAGTCTGCTTGGAGAGATGCCCGTATCGCTCGTATTTACGAAGGAACTAACGAAATTAACAGAATGTTATCTGTAGGTATGTTAGTGAAGAAAGCAATGAAAGGTCATGTTGATTTATTAGGACCTGCAACAGCTGTAGGTAATGAATTATTAGGTATTCCTTCTTTTGACACACCAGACTACTCAGAGTTATTTGCTGAAGAAAAAGAAATGATTGCTAAGCTTAAAAAAGTTTTTTTAATGGTTGCCGGTGGAGCCATTCAAAAATATGGTCCTGAGCTAGAAGAGCATCAACAATTATTAAATGCTGCTTCAAATATTTTAATTGAAGTATATATGGCAGAGTCTGCTATTTTAAGAACGGAAAAGAATGCAAAGCGTTCTGGTGAAGCTTCTCAAAAAGAGCAAATTGCTATGTCTCAATTATATTTATACAATGCAGTAGATATCGTTATTAAAAATGCGAAAGAAGGAATTATTTCTTTTGCTGAAGGTGATGAGCAACGTATGATGTTAATGGGATTAAAACGTTTTACAAAATATACAAACTACCCCAATGTAGTAGCGTTACGTAACACAATTGCAGAAAAAGTAAAAGCAGAGAATAAATACTGCTTCTAAATAATACTAAAATAGGTTATCACATTGTGTAATTTAAGATAACCTATTTTTAATAGTCTTCTATAACTTTATAGGTTTTAGAATTTAGTTGTTTGTTTAAAAGATCGTCAAATTAATTTTTGACGGTCTTTTTATTTTTTTTAATTCTGGAACTTATTGAACAATAGAAAGAGGCTTCGTATTTCTCCAATTCCCTCTTGTAAAATCAGGAAAGTCCTGAGGCATCCCTCCTTGTGCTACTGAAGATTCACTCAACGGACTCACCGCACTCCAAAAACAACCTTCGTATACATTCTGGTCCAAAGGAATCCCTTTCTGTAAACATTCAACAATTCTATACATCATGATTCCATCCATACCTCCGTGACCACTTCCTTTAGCTGTTTTGTTTAGTCTTTTATATAAAGGGTGATCGTATTTCTCATATAATGTATCTAACTGCTCTCCTTGCGCCCATTGATGATGATTCTCTGTAATACCTTCTACTCCTCCTTCTAAAGCAACTCTTGTTGGAAACCCTGCTAAAACACCTTTTGTTCCTTGAATTAAGTTATGACGTGAATAGGGTCTTGGGCTAGTTTCATCCCATTGAACCATAATAGTTCTCCCTAAGTTTGTTTTAATTATCGAAGTATTTAAATCACCTCCTTTAAAATCTAATTGATTCCATTTATGATCTGTAGGGTAATTTTTTTCAGCATATAACTTTCTTCCCACCGAAGGCGTTGAGAAAGAAACCAAACTTTTAAAACTATCCTCTGTTCTAGCCAAATTCATATATTGTGCAACGGGTCCCAATCCATGAGTTGGATATAGGTTTCCATTTCTATTTGCATAATGATGAGTTCTCCAAGAGCCTGTACCTCTTTCTTGCTCTTCCATTTGAAACCTTAATTCATGAATATATGCCGCTTCAGCATGTAACGGCTCACCAATCACCCCTAACCTACACATGTTTAAATACATTAGTTCTACCCTAGAATAATTCACATTCTCCATCATCATGCAATGTTTCTTCGTCGCTTCAGAAGTATCAACAATTTCCCACATTTCCTTTAATGTTGTAGCAATTGGAACTTCAAGAAAAACGTGAGCACCTTTCTTCATCGATTCTATTGCCATTGGTGCATGATTTTTCCAATTAGTACAAATAAAAACAATGTCCGGTTTTACCTCTTCAAGCATCGTTTTCCATTCATCCTTACTCCCATAATATGCTTTTACATCTTTATGCCTTTGGCCTTTACCTATCTTTTTTGCTTCATTAGTCCATTTTACAGCTAAGTCTTCATATAAATCACTAACAGCAACAACCTCTGTCCCTGGTAATTCTGCAAAAAACCTTAAATGTCCTGGCCCTCTTGCTCCAACCCCTATAAATGCTGCGCGTACTTTTTCTAATTTTGGAGCTGCAAAATCTCCCATAAAAGTCTGAGAAGCTGATCTAATCGAATTTTTTGAAGAACAATTCACTAATATTGGCGAAAAAGCAATAGCAGCACCAGCTATTGACGTTTTTCTTAAGAAATTTCTTCTGTTGATATTTTTCATTGATGGTGAGTTTTTAATAAAAGAATAGTAATGAGATTACTAATAAAAATGAGATTACATTCATCTCAAAAATAGCATAAAAAAATAACTCATAATATTTTGTACGTAACTCCAATTATTTTCACATAATCAGATACCCACTTTTACATCAATAAAATTCAAAATATGTGATTTTAAGAGCAGAAAAGAATGCAAAGCGCTCTAGTGAAGCTTCTCGAAAAGAGCAAATATCGTAGTCTCAATTATATGTATACAACGCAGTAGATGACGTTATTAAAAATGCGAAAAAAGGAATTATTTCTATTGCTGAAGGTGATGAGCAACGTATGATGTTAATGGGATTAAAACGTTTTACAAAATATACTAACTACCCTAATGTAGTAGCGCTACGTAACACAATTGCAGAAAAAGTAAAGGCAAGAAATAAATAATGCTTCTAATTCTCTAAGAGGAATTAGGTAATAATATATTTCGTGAATAGCCAAAATTGTTAGATTAACAATTTGTATTCTAATTGTAAAAGTTAATTACTGATTTAAAATCTTCTATAACTTTCATAGTTAGATAATTTATTTAAAAGATCGTCAAATTTATTTTTGAGTATTTTTTTTATCCTTAATTTTCTATATTCGTTTAAAATAATAAACATGAAAATTAGATTTCTACTACTCGCTTCTGCCCTAGTTCTAATTACGAATTGTAATTCTCCGAAAAACATTCAAATTGACAAGGAATTATTATTAGAAAGTGTAAAAATTCTTTCTCACGATTCTTTAGAAGGAAGGGGGTTTTCTAAACCTGGTAATTATAAAGCACAGAAAATTATTGCTAATCAATTTGAGAAGATTGGGTTAGAAAAATTGAACAGTAACAAATATATTCAGGAATTTCAATCTACATTTATAGGAAAAAGGAGACAACGTATGTTTCCTATAAAAGATGCTAATGACAATTTTTCTAACGTAGCAGACACTACTGTTACAGGAGGAAATGTAATTGGAATGTTACAAGGGGAAATGAAAAAAACATTTGTTATTACTGGTCATTTAGATCATTTAGGAATTAAGAATGGAACAATTTACAATGGAGCTGATGATGATGCTTCTGGAACTGCAGCATTATTCGCTATTGCCGATTATTTTAAAAAACACCCAACAAAACATACATTAGTTTTTGCAGCCGTAGATGCTGAGGAAATTGGTTCTTTAGGTGCCTATTATTTTTTAAATAATTATAAAAACAAACAAAACATTGTTTTAAATATAAATATGGATATGATAGCACATAACGATTCCTTACAATTATATGCTTCCGGTTTATATCATAATCCCCAATTAAAAAAACCTATAGAAAATTTAGATTCGCCAATTACATTATTATTTGGCCATGATGAACCAAACAATAAGACTCAAGATGATTGGACTTTTTCTTCAGATCATAGAGTTTTTCATAAAGAAAAAATACCTTTTATTTATTTTGGAGTAGAAGATCATAAAGATTATCACAAACCAACTGATACTTTCGAAAACATCAATCAAGAATTTTATATTGAAGCAGTAAAATTGATTATACAAACGATTGAAAATTATGATTTATTTTTAGAATAGGTAAATACAAAATAAATGAAATCAACTTTTACAGCAATTGACTTTGAAACCGCAACAAAACATCACATTTGCTCTGTTGGAATTGTAACTTTTGAGAATGGAAAAATTATTGACGAATACCATGCTTTAATAAAACCACCAAACAACGAGTACAATTGGCACAATATTAAAGTTCATGGAATTACAGAAAAAGACACTAGAAATGTTCCTAGTTTTGATGTTATATATCCTGAAATAAAGAAACGCGTTTACGGTAAAACTTTGGTAGCTCATAACGAAAGTTTTGACAGAAACGCTTTAACTAAAACAATGCGAGATTGTAATATTGAATATGCCGATCTGAATCTTTCCGAAAAGTGGGAATGTACGTTAAAAATTTATCGAGCAAAAGGTTATAAACCAGCAAACTTAAATGCTTGTTGTGAAAAACATAATATTAAACTCGAACATCATCAAGCATTATCTGATGCTCGTGCTTGTGGTAAGCTTTTTTTTATTGCTCATTTTGGCTAGTTTTATCAAAAAAATAAGTCAAACTAATTATATAAGATAGGTCATCCTTTAAAAGAAGACAAACAACTCTTTATATTCTTTTAAATAACGATGGTTTAGCCATAAATTGGAGGTTATTATTTTTGAATTTCATTATTTACTCACAAATATATGCTCAGTTAAAACACTAAAATGAAGAAACACGCACATATACACACTTTGTTCTTACTGTTTGTTTTATGCCTTTCATGTAAAGAGCAAAAGAAAACAAACTTGCCAAAAAAAAATACAAATTTTGAACCAAAAAACATAAGCAACACCAACAGTCCCAAGAGTATTACGCGTACCATAATACAAGATAGAAATGAAAATATCTGGTTTGCTACCTGGGATGGTATTATTAAATTCAATGGTAATTCATTTACGAATATTACAAAAGAGGTAAGTTTGAATCGTTTTTTTTCTATTTTAGAAGATAGAAAAGGTAATTTTTGGTTTGGCTCTCTAGGTTCAGGTGTTTATTATTATGATGGAAAGTCCTTCCAAAATTACACTACAAAAGAAGGCCTTATTAACAATAGAGTAACTAATATTTATGAAGATAAAAAAGGTTTTATTTGGCTTAGTACTGAGGGTGGTATAAGTTGTTACGATGGAAAATATTTTAAAAACTTCACAACGAAAGACGGATTATCTAATAATGATGTTAACGCTATTATTGAAGACAAAACGGGTAAGCTATGGATTGGAACAAGAGGTAATGCCTGTTTTTATGATGGAAAAACATTTACAAAAATCACAAACATAGATGGCAAACCTTTTAATAATGTTCGACATATAATTGAAGATAAAAAAGGCACAATTTGGCTCGGTGGTAAAGACGGACTTTGGAGCTATGACGGAATCTTTTTCAATAATTTTACACAAAAATTTGTTGGATATATTTACCAAGATAAAAAAGGTAATATTTGGACCAGTTCAGAAAGTGCTAATAACCAAGGTTGGGCACTATCTCGATATGATGCGGCATCCTTAACTAACGAAAAGCCTACTGTTACAGAAATAAAGAACAAACAAGGAATGTTTTTTGGGGTCTTAGAAGATTCAGATGAAAATATTTGGTTTGGTACTTTGAGCGGTGTCTATCGTTATGATGGTAATATCTTTCTTAATTTTAAAGACAACGAGATTCAAAAATAACATGTATTCCTGAATTTTTCAGCTATAACTTTCTTCTGAATCATATTAGAAAGATAAAAACACAACTGAAAACAACATTTATAAACCATTTACCCTAAATTTCACAAAAACTAAATCATGAATATAAAAGAAGAGTTTAAATCAGTAAAAAATTATTTTTCTCCTAAAATAGTTTCTGAAGTTAATGATCAGTTTGTGAAGCTAGCTAAAATAAAAGGAGAAGATATTCCTTGGCATAATCACAAAAATGAAGATGAGTTATTTTATATCGTTGAAGGTTCTTTATTAATGGAAATTGAAAAAAAACCAAGTTTCACGATGAACACAGGGGATTTATTTGTGGTTAAAAAAGGAGTTAACCACCGAGTTTCATCAGAAAATGAATGCTCAATTATGCTTATTGAAAGCAAGACGACCAAACACACTGGAGCCACAGAATCGTCTATTACAAAATCAATTAACGATCAAAAATATTAGTCATAAAAAAAAAGAGCTTACACATGTGTAAGCTCTTTTTTATTTATAAAACATTGTCTTTATTCTAAAGCACCTAAATAACGTTCAGCATCTAAAGCTGCCATACAACCTGTACCAGCTGCGGTTACTGCCTGACGGTATTCTTTATCCTGTATATCACCAGCAGCAAAAACTCCTGGTAAATTTGTTTTAGTAGATTTTCCTTTGGTAATTAAATATCCAACATCATCCATATCTAAAACACCTTTAAATAAATCTGAATTTGGTTTATGACCAATCGCGATAAAAGCACCTGTAACAGCGATTTCTTTCTTATCACCTGTTTGATTATTTACAACACGAACACCTTCAACTACGTTTTCACCTAAAACCTCATCTAATTCCGTATTAAATAAAACCTCTATGTTAGCAGTCTTTTCTACTCTATGTTGCATTGCTTTTGAAGCTCTCATATGATCTTTTCTAACCAATATGGTAACCTTACTACAAATATTAGCCAGATATGTTGCTTCTTCAGCAGCCGTATCACCAGCCCCTACAACAATCACATCTTGCCCTTTGTAGAAAAAACCATCACAAGTAGCACATGCCGAAACACCACCACCTATTAAACGTTGTTCACTTTCTAATCCTAAATATTTAGCCGTTGCTCCAGTAGAAATAATTATAGTTTCTGCTTCAATCTCTATAGATTCGTCAACAATAACTTTATGAATCCCTCCTACTTCAGTACTTAAATCAACTTTAGTAACCATTCCAAAACGAACTTCCGTACCAAAACGTTCAGCCTGTTTTTGTAAATCGTTCATCATTGCTGTACCATCTGTTCCGTTCGGATATCCTGGGTAATTATCAACTTCAGTAGTTGTAGTTAATTGCCCTCCCATTTGCATTCCTGTATACATAACAGGTTTCATATCTGCTCTTGCAGCATATATTGCAGCGGTATATCCTGCTGGTCCTGAACCAATAATCAAACATTTAATTTTTTCTGCCATCGTCTAAAATTTTTTCGAATTACAAATGTAATTTTTTTTTATTGCTATTATCTTTTTTTGATATATATTTTGGTTATTAGACGATAAACTAAAGTTATCTTACTTCTTATAAAATTTTTATTGTTTTTTGTTTCGTATATGTATTTTTTATCTATATTTGCACCCCGATAACTATTCGGGGTGTAGCGTAGCCCGGTCATCGCGCCTCGTTTGGGACGAGGAGGTCGCAGGTTCGAATCCTGCCACCCCGACTAAAAGACTTAAGATTTTTCTTAAGTCTTTTTTGTTTTCAGTACGTAACTTTTCTTATTTACTTAAGTTTTACGTAAATTCGTAACTATGAAAACACTACAACAATGGTTTGATGAGTACGCAGTTAGCCATCAAAATGAAACAAACATCTCAATACATTTCATCTGCGTTCCTGCAATATTTTTTAGCATCGTAGGAATATTCATGAGTATCCCTTCACTATTTTTAAGAAACCTAATCAAATTAGAGAATCCGCTTATAGTAAACTGGGCAACGGTTGTTCTTATTTTCTTTTTACTGTTTTATTTACGTTTATCTTTTTCTATGTTTATTAAAATGTTGCTGTTTTCAATAATCTGTATTATTGCTAATTACTATTTAGGATACTATTTACCTTTACCATATACTTCTATCGCTATTTTTGTTATTGCGTGGATAGGACAGTTTTACGGACATAAAGTAGAAGGAGTAAAACCCTCTTTCTTAAAAGACTTGCAATTTCTTTTAATCGGTCCTGCTTGGGTAATCAAAAAAATGTTTGGATAGTTTTATTCTAAGTCTTAAACTTTTCATTTAGCACCGCACCAGCAACAGCTATTAAAGAATTTTATGTAAATTCGTATTTATGGAATTACTTTTTTTAGGCTTAATAGGCGGTTCAGTTATCTCTTATTTTATTTTTCTTAAATTTTCTTCAGTAACTAAAAAAAGCTTGACAGAGAAACAATCTGTTATCTTACTTGATAAAATTAAAAAAGTATCTAAATTAATTACTATTGAAGGAGAATTTGCTGAAATTTATCATCATGAAAATTCTAAAGAAAAGTTCTTAGGTTTATTTACTAGTAAAAAAAAGGCTATTATTTTAATTAATGCCAAAGTGCATATTGGTTTCGATTTTAGAAAAATTAAAATGCATACCGACACTAAAAACAAATCGTTAGTTTTATCTGAATTTCCTCAGCCAGAAGTTTTCTCGGTAGAACCAAACATACGTTTTTACGATATTCAAAATGGATTACTAAATAAATTTAGTTCAGAAGATTTAACAGAAGTTAATAGAGAAGCTAAAGAACATATTCTTCAAAAAATACCTGAAAGCAACTTAATGCAAACTGCAAATAAAGAAGCTTTAGAAGCTATTTCATTGATGGAAAACTTAGTGGAGACTATCGGTTGGAAATTAGATTTCTCTACATTAGAACTACCTACTACAAAATCATTAAATGAATGATAACTATTTCATCAGATAAATCGAAACTACAAGTTACCGTGATTCACTCTTTTTTAACTAATTCATATTGGGCAAAAGGAAGAACTTTTACTGAAGTTAAGAATACAATTAAAAACTGTTTATGCTTTGGTGTATATAAAAATGATATTCAAATAGGTTTTGGTAGAGTTGCGACTGACTATACTGTTTTTGCATATTTAATGGATATTTTTATTTTACCTGAATACAGAGGAAATGGCTATTCCAAACAACTTACAAATGTGATTATTAAAGCCAAAGAATTACAGAACTGTACCACTTGGATGTTAAAAACAAAAGATGCGCAAGGACTGTATAAACAATATGGCTTTTCTGAATTGAAACATCCTGAAAAAGTTATGGAACGAATCTTAAAGTAATATATGAATATAGAACAGCTTCGGAATTATTGCATTACTAAAAAAGGTGTTACCGAACACTTTCCCTTTGATGATGTTACTTTAGTTTTTAAAGTAATGAATAAAATGTTTGCTTTAAGCGGATTAAATAGCTGGGAACAAGGTGATGCTAAGATTAATTTAAAATGTGATCCAGAAAAGGCTTTAGAACTTCGAGAGGAATATGACAGCATAATCCCTGGTTGGCACATGAATAAAAAACATTGGAATACTGTTATTTTAAACAATGATGTTTCTGATGAGTTTTCCTTTGAATTAATTGATCATTCTTATGAGTTAATTGTAAAAGGGTTAACAAAAAAATTACGCGAAGAACTTAGTAATTTATAATTATGGATAAAAAAGAACTTCGTAAAATTTACAAACAGAAAAGAAAAGACTTATCAGTAATAGAGATAATAGATCTTCAAAGAAGTATTTATCAGCAAATTTTCAGTTTAAAACTATACGATATAAATAATGTTCATTTATTTTTATCTATGCAAAAATTTAATGAAATTGATACGCAACCTATTATAGATTTTTTTAGAATCAACGATAAAAAAATTATTGTTAGTCAATGTAATTTTGATGATGATTCCCTATCTCATTTTTATTTAAAAGAAGACACTAAACTAAGTTTAAATAAATTTGGCGTTCCAGAACCCATAAATGCCGAAGAAGTTGCTGTAACAGAAATTGACTTGGTATTTGTACCCTTGTTAATCTCTGATGAGCAAAACTATCGAGTTGGTTACGGTAAAGGATTTTATGATCGATTTTTAGCTGATTGCAAAAAAGGTACAAAAACTATTGGACTTAATTTTTTCCCTCCCATAAAAAAAATAGAAGATACACATGAATTTGATATACATTTAGATCAAATAATATCTCCTAAATAAAAAAATCCCGCATAAATGCGGGATTTTTTATATCTAATATTTCTATAAACTATCCATTCATAGAAATTAAAAACTCTTCATTATTTTTAGAAAACTTAATTCTATCATTAATAAACGTCATTGCTTCAACAGGATTCATATCTGCTAAGTATTTACGTAATACCCACATGCGTTGTACCGTTTTCTCGTCTAATAGTAAATCATCACGACGTGTACTTGATTTAATTAAATCAATCGCTGGATAAATTCTACGGTTAGAAATATTACGATCTAACTGTAACTCCATATTACCAGTACCTTTGAATTCTTCAAAGATTACCTCATCCATTTTCGAACCTGTTTCTGTAAGTGCAGTAGCTATAATTGTTAATGATCCTCCGTTTTCAATATTACGAGCTGCTCCAAAGAAACGTTTTGGTTTGTGTAATGCATTCGCATCAATACCCCCTGATAATATTTTACCTGAAGCAGGTGCTACCGTATTATAAGCTCTTGCTAAACGCGTAATTGAATCTAAAAGAATAACTACATCATGACCACATTCTACTAAACGTTTTGCTTTTTCTAAAACAATATTAGCAACACGTACATGCTTATCTGCAGGTTCATCAAAAGTAGAAGCAACTACCTCTCCACGAACATTTCGCTTCATATCGGTAACCTCCTCTGGTCTTTCATCAATTAATAAAACAATTTGATATACTTCAGGATGATTTGCTGCAATAGCATTTGCAACATCCTTTAATAACATTGTTTTACCGGTTTTAGGTTGTGATACAATCATACCACGTTGCCCTTTACCTATCGGAGAAAATATATCAATAATTCGTGTTGATAATGAACTCCCTTTTTCAGCCAAATTAAATTTCTCTTCAGAAAACAACGGAGTTAAGTGTTCAAACGATACACGATCACGAACTATATTCGGGTTTAATCCATTAATTTTTGACACTCTAATTAAAGGAAAGTATTTTTCTCCTTCTTTTGGTGGACGCACATTACCTAAAACAGTATCCCCTGTTTTTAATCCAAATAATTTTATTTGTGATTGAGATACATAAATATCATCTGGTGATGATAAGTAACTATAATCTGATGAGCGTAAAAAACCATAGCCATCAGGCATCATCTCTAACACACCTTCACTTTCAATGATCCCATCAAATTCAAAATCAGGATCTCTATACTTATTACCACTTTTATTATGTGATTTATTCGTATTCTGATTTTTATGCTGTGGCTGCTTGTTGGTATTTGAATGCTGTGGTTTTTTAGCCTCAACTTCTTTTCTTGGTGTTGGAACTTGCTTTTTAGCTTCAACTTG
>CBDTZS010000027.1:0-30177 GCA_965364955.1 uncultured Tenacibaculum sp.
TTTATACCAACATACTTTGCACCTATTTCACAATATGCAGCAATTTACAAATCTGATTCGGTAGTTTTCGAGCTTGAAGATAACTACCAAAAACAAACCTATCGTAATAGGTGTTACATCTATGGAGCTAACGGGAAATTAACGTTAAATACTCCTGTAAAACATGTACTTAAAGAGAGTAGAAAGAAAACTAGAGATACTTTGATTGAAAATGATTTTCCGTGGCAACAACAGCACTTTAAATCTCTACAATCAGCCTATCGTTCTTCTCCTTTCTTTGAGTTTTTTGAAGACGATATTTCAAAAATATTTAATAAAAAATATACTTTTTTACAAGACTTAAATATTGACACTCATTTATTTGTTACTGACGCTTTACAAATAAACACCTCCTTTTCTAAAACAGGTAATTATGAGGAAATCCCGAATACTACTGATTACAGAAATTTAGCACTTGCGAAAAAAAGCGTTGAGATAGAAATAGACACTTATATTCAAATGTTTGACGACAAGCATGGGTTTATACCCAACCTATCTATCTTAGACTTGCTTTTTATGGAAGGCCCAAATGCAGTTAGTTTTTTAGAAAAAATCACTATAAGATCAGTATAATTATAGACTCAACTTATCTCTTTCTTAGATAAAAAATCTCTTTATTCAATTTAATAAAACAAGAAAAATCAACTGTAAATGTTTTTTATAAACACGTTGTAAATAAATTTTCATTTGTTTTAATAAAAAATGTAAATTTGAGAGAATCACATTAATTATATATACTATGAGCTTTTTCAGGGATTTTGTTTATAATTTTCATAATGTTTCAGAAAATTCTTTTAAAGAATTCAACAATCTTGTAGAGGAAAAAAAATTCCCCAAAAATGAAGTACTTGTTAAATTAGGTCAAATCCCTACAAACTTTTACATTTTAAAAAAAGGAGTTATGAGGGCTTATATTACAGATGAGAAAGGAAAAGAACACACTAAAACGCTATATACGCCTATAGTCACATCAGGTAATTTAGGTGCTTTAATTAAAAAATCTCCCTCTAATTTAATTTATGAATGCCTAACAGAATGTGAGATTTTAGAGTGTAATTACCACTCTTTTTATAAGCTATCAACGAAACACCATGACTTATCAATTTTTCATTACAGAGTACTAGAAGCTGTTTATATAAGAGAAGAAGCTAAAATACTAGAACTATCGATGTTAAATGCTACACAGAGATATGAAAAACTAAAAGCAAGGTTTCCTAAAATTGATAATTTAATTAATCAATATCATATCGCTTCTTATTTAAATATTACTCCTGTTCAGTTAAGCCGAATACGAAAAAATTACCTAAATTAATTATATAAACATATGTTAATGCACACATTACAAAAGCCTCTTATATTTGTAATGTAATTAACAAGTTACATTTAAAAAAAACTTCCCCTTTTATATAAGTTTTTTTCAATGATAAGACCTACTCCCCTTATGTAGGTCTTATTTTTATGCTTTTTTATTAAATATTCATATTTTTTCATTAAATTTAGCTTCCTTGTATAGGGGTAACTTGTTAATTATGCTTTTTTATGAACAATGATATTGAAAAATTTCTCTATCAGTTTACTGATTACCCTAAAAACATCATTTCTGTTTTTGAGGAGTTAATTACATATACTGAATTAGAACCCTTTGAATTCCTAACAAAGGCTAACGAGTACCCTAATGATTTTTTTATTATAAAAACAGGACTTATTAGATCTTATTTGCAGACTGAAGATGGCAAAGAAGTTACCCGAAACCTTTTTACACCGGGAGACTTAACTAGCAGTATATCTGCCATGATAAAGAAAATTCCGTCAGAACTAAACTATCAAGCCTTAACAAAAGTCACGGGATATATAGGTAACTTCTTGAAATTTAAGGAATTAACGTTGAAAAATCATGAATTGAGTTTATTGTATATAAAAACACTAGAAAGTTCTTATTTAAAAGCAGAAAGCGTAATTTTAGATATTTCTACTCATACTGCCACAGAAAGATATTTAAATTTAAAAAAGAAAATTCCTAGTATCGATAACATAATTGCTCAACGTTACATCGCTTCTTACCTTAACGTTTCACCAGTACAGTTAAGCCGAATTAAAAAGAGTTTACTTTAAAATTAAAGAAAAGTTTTTATATAAACACATATTAATCAATACACTACAAATAACATATACATTTGTAGCAGAAATAAACCTCATGATTATTTATTTCATCCCCTTATAAATACTTGTTACCTTTTGTGTACGAGTCTCTCTATTTTAAATACCTACTTACCAAGTTATTTATTTGATCTGAGATAGATAATTTAATCACAACAACCCCATAAACAACCACTATAAGTATACTTTTTAAGGTGATATTTACTATTGGATGAATTGGTGTTTTTTTGATGAAAAATTCTGGTGTAGAAAAATTCCAAAAATAAAATACTAAAAACATTAACAGAATTATGAAAATCATTTGAAGTGTTTTCCTTGAATAAGGATACATTTTCAATTGTTTTTTGACAAACCAAAGTTTAAAAACACTAAAAAATAAAATAGTTATTAGTGTTGCTAACGCTAATCCCTCGGTTCCCATTCCTATATAATTATAGAAAAAAATATTTAAATAATACACCATAAATGCCATTCCTATACCCACCGGCATCAATATTTTATAAAATTTTGAATTTTGAATTATAGCGCCATTATTACCTAAAGACATTAAAAATAATTTGGCAATAGAAATTAACAGAACTACTAACCATCCATCTGCATAATTTTTATTAGGCATTATTTTAAATAACTCATCTACATTACAATTTACCAGCACAAAAAACAAACCACCAATTAATAACAGATTGATAGAACTTTTCTCATACAAGCTCTTCGTTTCTTTATCATTATTTTCATTAATAGATTTTGAAGTAAGTGGTTGTAATATTTGCCCCATAGCTCTACTTGGCGCTTCAATAAAGGTTCCTATAAACAAAGCTACACCATAATAAGCAGCAGTTGCAAATCCGTCTTTACCAGGAATCATAATCTTATCAATATCTAACACAATTGCTCCTGCACTACCCGCTAAAACAATATAAAAAGTATATTGTAATACTTCTTTAAAGTTAGACGGTATTGAAAAGCTGAACTTAGGCATGTAGAGTTTAAAAGCATAAAACATCATTAATAGAGTTCTTATTATATAAGCAAATGCCATATAATATAAAAACTCTTGTTTGGTAATGAGTTCAAAACTCACTGCAAATAATAAAATCATAATAGCAGCTCGGTTGTAAAGTTCTTTTAAAACATTACCAAAAACTGACTGCATTTGTACTTTAGCCCAAGAATAAAAAACTTCAAAATAAGCACAGGCTACTGCAATAATATAAATATAAATGGTGTAGCTTTCGATTATTAAGTTACCTTCAACATTACTTTTTGATATATATTCCATAATTATATTATGAAAAACATCCCAACAAAAACCAATAGGTAAAGCAATTAGTAATGGTAAAAATAGCACAGAGCTTAAAAAACTATCTTTTTCTTTTTTCGTTTTGTATGCTAGAAAAAACTTAATAATTGTAAACTGAATACCTAATGCTATAATAGGCAACAATAAATTAGAAGCCGCAAATACATACATTGCTAAGCCATAATACTTAGCTTTTAAAAAATGAGTATATAAAAACATAGTATTTACTCCACCAATTAAAAACCCTAGATAGATTATAATGGTATTTTTTAACGATTGTCTTAATATGATTCCCAATTTATGCTTGAATTAATTTTAGTATAGAATTATATATTTTTTCACCAACATTATTACCATACAACTCTTCTTTAAAACTCAAATTTGAATTTAAAAACTCGCTATAAGCATTGGTTATTTTCTCTTTATTTGTTCCAGTAATTTTAGCATATCCGTTTTTCACAAGTTCTGTCCATTCAGTTTCTTCTCTCGCTATTATACAATATTTCTTATTAAAAAAAGCTTCTTTCTGTATACCACCACTATCGGTAACCACTAAACTACATTTTTTCAATAACTCTAACATATCAAAATAACCAACAGGATCTATGAAAGTAATCTTAGGTTTTAAACCATATGCGTCTAGCATTTTTTTTGTTCTAGGATGCAATGGTAAAACGACTTTTTTAGTTCTATAAATTTCTTCTAATCCTAAAAAAATCTCTTTTAACTTCTCTTTAGAATCTGTATTCTCTTGACGATGAATTGTCGCTAACACAAATTTATCCTCTACCAGGTTTAAATCGCTTATAATAGTTGATTTTTCTTCGGAAAACTTACCATAAAACTCAACAGCATCTTTCATAATGTCTCCATGCTGTTCAATTTTAATATTTAAATTATCGAAGCCCTCTTTTTTTAAGTTTGCAACAGCTACATCTGTTGGACAACTTAACAAATCCGCTATTCGATCAGTAACTATACGGTTTACTTCTTCTGGCATTTGCATATTAAAAGAACGTAGTCCTGCTTCAATATGCACCACTTTAATATGCAGTTTTTTTGCAGCTAAAGCCCCAGCAATTGTAGAATTTGTATCTCCATAAACAACAATTGCATCAGGTTTTTCAGTTATTAAAATTTTCTCAATTTCCTCTAGCATTTGCCCTGTCATAGCGCCATGATTTAAACCATTGATGTTTAAATTATATTTAGGTCTAGGTATTTGCATTTCATCAAAAAAAACGGCGCTCATATTAGCATCGAAATGCTGACCTGTATGCACAATTACTTCTTCAATTTCATTGTGTATTTTTATGACTCTACTTAATACGGCTCCTTTTACAAATTGAGGTCGAGCTCCTAATATGGTAACTATTTTTTTCAAGAATTTACGACTTGTTTAAGTATTACTGATAATTGTTTGGTTAACTCTTTACGGTGATATTGTTCAATATTTTTAGATGAAATATTTAGTGTATTCTGCTTGTATTTTTTATACAAACCGCTAACCGCTTTTTTCATCCTTTCTTTATCATTAAAATCAACAATAATCCCAGAGTTGGTTTTTTCTAAAATCTCTGCTAAATCACCTTCTTCAGGACCAATTGCTAAGATAGGACGTTTTGCTTGTAAATATTCGAAAATTTTACCCGTAATAATTCCTTTTGCACTCGGTACTTTATTTACCGCTAATAATAAAATTTGTGAATTTCGTTGATATTGTTGCACTTCTTTATGTGGTACATAACTTACTTTTACAACATTATTAAATTGACATTTAGCTAAGTCTTCTTCTACTTCATCTGACAACTTCCCTATCAACTTTATTTCTAGATCGTTTTTAAAATTTTCGCTTTCATCAGATAACTCTGATAATGCTTTCCACAAAACTTTCGGATTTCTATCAGCATTCATTAAGCCGATATGCGTTATTGAAAATTTAGCATCTAAATTTATTTCATTATTAGCATTTTGTTCTGTGTCATAGCCATTAGCTACAACATGTATATTTTTTGAAAACTTCTCATAGTTCGCCTTCATTGTTTTACCAACGACTAAAGTTGCATCAGCATTTACTAATACTTCCTGCTCTAATTGATGATGTTTTTTTGTTGATTTTTCTGTTAATGGCAGTTGATGAAAATAATCAATATCTGTCCATGGATCACGAAAATCGGCAATCCATTTTATATTCGTCTTCTTCTTTAATTGTAATCCGATTAAATGTAAACTATGTGGCGGACCTGTAGTAATAATTACATCTATTTTATTCTCTGAAAGATATTTTCTTAAATATTTTACAGATGGTTTTATCCAATATTTCCGAGCATCGGGAATAAAATAATTTGCTCTAATATATTGTAGTATTTTTCCAAAGAAAGTAGGATTCGGATTTAAAAAACCTGCACTCGTTTTTGTTTCTTTCTTCTTAAAAATTGACAAAAAGTCATTAGGTTCCCAAATAGCTTTTTTAATAACTTCGAGATTCTCTGGAACATCATTTTTTAATGAGGCATCAATAATAGGGTAATTAGCTTCATCAACAGTATATACAACCGGTTCAATATCAAAATCCCGCAAATACTTTACGAACTTCAACCAACGTTGCACGCCAGAACCTCCTGCAGGAACCCAATAATATGTAATAATTAATACTTTCAAATTATAAGTTATTGTATAAATCTATTAATCCTTTTGATGTTTTATCCCAGGTAAATTCATTCTTAACAAAACATTCTCCGTTACTCCCTAGCTCTTCTCTTAAATCTGGATTATAGTATAATTCTAAAATTTTACTTTCAAAATCTTCAACATTTTTTTCTATATGAACCAAACCTCCATTAATTTTCTCAATTAAATTTTTCTGAGCTATAGCATTACTAACTAAAACAGGTTTTCCTAGACTCATATATTGAAATAGTTTATTTGCATATGCCACATCGTGCTGAATATTTCTATGCAAAGGGGAAATACAAATAGCACTTGCTTCTATATATGATGGAAATAATGAAACATTTTGCCAACCTTCAAAGTCAACAAATTCTTTAATATTTAATTTTTCTACTTCCTCTTTTAGAATATAATCAGTCGTATTCGTACCTACAATAACTAACTTGACATTCGGTATTTGTTCTTTTAACTTTTTAATTGATTTTATTGCCGTTAACAAGCCTCTTCTCACATGAGTATCTCCCAAGTAAAGAATGACAAAACTCTCTTTATATTTTTTTACAATCTCATCATTCAATTCAAACGAATTATAAAAGGATTTTCTGATTGTATTTGGTACTAATATTACTTTACCTCTTTCAATTTTAGTCCTATTAATTAACTCATCAACAAACTCTTGTGAAACAGTAATTATTTTATCTGCTTTTTTAATAAATACCTCTTCTTTTTGCTTCCATTTTTCTGGAGAAATGAGGAGTTTCCCTGGAAACTTTTGCAAATGCGGATAAAATTTCATTACCTCTGGCATATTATCATGTAAGTCTAAAACAACAGGTAACTTCCTCTTTTTATTTGCTAAAAAAACAGCTTCTGCTATTCGAATATCATGAATATGTATTGCTTCAATTTTATTTTTAGCTAAAAAATCAGCAATCTTTTTTTTCATTATTAGTGAATAAAACGGAACAGTGTATGCTAAAGCAGACATTTTATAATCAAACTTATTTGATATATATCTCTTAACTTGTATTTGATTGATAGTTTCTTGATCAGCTTCTCCTCCATAGGTCAAACAAAACAAAAACACTTCATGTCCTACTTTTATTAATTCTATAGCTTCATTTTCTACACGAGGATCAGGTGGAAAAACCTTATCTAATATCATTCCTATTTTCATCAGCTATTACTTTCGTTCTGCATAAACAGCATAATACCTTGGTATGAATTTTCTTAATATTGGTCGAAATCCTATCTTATTTACGGGACTAGTCCATTTTTCTTTTTCAACAATATTCCAACCCGATTTATCTAATAACCAATCGAACTGCCAATCTTCAAATTCATGATAATGTCTATCCCACATATCAGTTTTACTTCGATATGCATTTGCAAACCATAATTTTAAAGGTATAGTTGTTATTAATTTTGCGCTTTTTATCTCTCTTAAAACATTTAATGGAGCTAGCATATGTTCGAATATTTCAAACGATGTTACTGCATCTACTTTATGCTCTTTTACTATATCTGTAATAATATCTAAGTCCTCCCCTTTTGTATTATATACTGTATACCCATGATTCTCCATAATTTCGGTAAATCTATTTCTAGTTCCTAAATCTAAAATGGTAGCAGGTGCAGGCAATACTTTTTCTAAGAACTCAATTGTATGTTGGTACCTCTTTTGAGGGTAGTATGTTTTCATTATACTTATTTTTTTAAACAAAAGTATATCAATAAATACTCTAAACAAAAAAAGAGAATCAAATAGATTCTCTTTTTTACCTTTTCATAGTTTTTCTTTTTCAATAAGTTCGTTCTAAGTCGAATTAACTTGTTCAAATCTAGTAATGATTTTATTAAGAATAAAACATTTATGCTGATGTTTTATAAAATACATTGCTGTATATTTATCTTTTTATAAAAGCGATAAGCCGTAATATTTCTATGAATTTTAAAAGTATATCGTTCCTTCTCTCTGTTCTCCTCACAGTCAATGTACTGTCTCAAAACATTGATTACGATAACCTGAAAAATAATTTAGAATACTATAAAAACATCAATAATGATAGTGTTTTAGCTATCTCAAAAAAGTTGCAGTTTTCAAAAAATGAACATTACGTAATAGAAGCTATATCTGCAGAGTCTTATGCATATTATAGGAAAAAAAAATACGCAAAATCTGAAGAAATTGCGCTATACCTATTAGATAAAGTTAATAAACACTTGTCTCTACCTAATAAAAAAGGATATCATTATCACGGAAAGCTAAGTGCTTTCAATAGATTATTTTGGATAAATAAAAATCAAGAGAATTTTAACAAAGCTTATGAGTATTTAATTTTAATGCAGGAGACAAATGAAAAATTTCCAAAAAAAAATCTTAAGTATTTTAGAAATAAATTAACTATCAAAACTTCAAAAGCCATTATAAAGAAGTCTTTGAAAATGGAAAAAGAAGCTAAGAAAATTTTACTTAGTGCATATAAAGATATTAAATCTGATATATTTAAAAACATTACAGACGACAATCACTTCTTACAACAAAAGGCAAATACAATTAATAGCCTTGGTAATATTTACATGACCTTATACCGCAAGGACAGTGTTTCTACCTATATTGATTCTGCTTCTTTTTATTATAACAAAGCTTTTCAAATAACAAAGCTTTTCACTCCTCTTCATAAAGATTCTGAAATTATTTATAGTTTTAGAAAAACGGAAGTCTTGATAGCTAAAAAAAAATATACTAAAGCTGTTAATGAAATTAATAAATATGCTAAAATTAGCAACGGATATCATTATAAACATAGAGAATACTTTCAAAAATCAATTTGTTTCTATAATCTAAACGTTGCCGATTCAACTATTTATTACACCAATAAAATCATTAATGATAAGAAGGAAAAATGCAGAAGAAGTAAGCTAATTGCCATGTATAACATCCTATCTAACCAATACAATAAACTCCATAAAATTGACAGTGCCTACAAGTACTCTCAGTTAACTTTAGAGCAATATGCTTTAGCTAAAAAGGATAAAGAAAAAACTTTTAATTCATTATATCAAAATGACTATAACCAAGCACAGCAATTAAATGCAGAAATAAAAAATAGAGAATCTCTAAAACAAAAAAAACTAATTGGTGCTATTATTGGTTTAATAGCCGTTTTTATTTTTCTTTTTTTAAGAAAAATAAAAAATCATAAAAAAGAATTATTAACTAAAATTAATGACATAAAACCAATTGAAGTCGAAAAAAAGGAATATAATATTGATGAAGTTTTAGAAAATAACATTCTTAACGAAATTAAAAATGTTAATGAAAATTTATCATTTTTAAAATCTGATTTCTCAATATCTTCTATTGCAGACAGGTTAAAAACAAATTCAACTTATGTCTCTTTTGTTTTTAACAAACATAATAAAGAATCTTTTACACAATATTTTACCAAACGCAAAATTGAGTACGTAGTTGATCAATTAAAAAAGAACTCAACTTATAGAAAATACTCTATACAAGCTTTAGCAGAAGAAATTGGTTATACAAATGCTTCCGCTTTTACTAGGGCTTTCAAAAAACAAATTGGGGTAACACCTTCTGTGTTTTTAAAAAGCTTAGATAACTAATTTACTACTTGTTCTTTTTCTTTCTAACAACAAACCAACCTATTGGAATTAGTAATAATAAAGCATAACAAAATAATGTAATACTATTACCTGTACTTATTACAGTTGGTTCATATTTAAAAGTTACATCATGCTTACCCTTTGGCATCTCCATACCTCTTAAAACATAATTTACTCTATAATGCGGCACTAGTTTACCATCTATATAAGCATTCCAACCATCTTTATAATAAATCTCAGAAAACACAGCGAATTGATCTTCTTGCGTATTCGTTTTATAAACCAACTCTGTAATGTTATTTTGTACTAAAGTAATTCTTGCTGTAGAATCCTTTTTAAATACAGAAACAGCTTCATCTCTATAACTCTTATTATTAATTACAGCTTCCTTCTTCGTGTTTAGACTATCTAAGGCAAATATTTCTTCATTTGCAGAATCAACGACTTTTAAACTGTTAACAAACCAAACGTTACCGTTTACATCCCTATTTTCTTGAAACTTACCTTCACCAATAATAAAGTATTTTGCATTTAGCATATTTAATACTTCCATATTATTTTTAGCTATTTGATAATCAAATAATTCTTGATAGCGTTTCATTTTTGCAGCATGGTATCCACCTATCGAATTATGAAAATAGGATGTTCTTCCATCTTGCATTGGGCTTACATTAAAGTTTGCTACACGATAATAACTCTTGTCTTTTAAAATTTCTTTATCTATTTCTGTTGGTGTAAATGGCTTCAATACTTTTCTTGCTGAAGTAAAATCTTCTTTATTTACATATTTAATATCGACTGATACCAAATCGAAAACAATCAAACTTCCTAAAACAATTAAAACCGGAACTTGTTTTAGTTTTCCTTTTAAATAGAGCCATAATAATACTGCGGAACCTAAAACTAATAAAAGCGAACGAATACTATCGTTAAATAACATTGCTTTTCTATCAGAAATTAGAGCTTCAATTAATTCTGGTAATTGTTGATACTGTGTATCTCTTAATCCTTCAAAGGCAAACAAACTAGATCCGAAAAATACAAATACTAATGTGATTCCTCCTAAAACATAAAAAGCTTTTTTTAACGCATCTTCTTTCTCTTCAGATGAATGTTTTGATGAAAAGAAATCTCGTAAAGCAATTACACCTAATAATGGTACACATAATTCTGCAATCACTTGAATCGATGAAACGGCTCTAAACTTATTGTACAGCGGTACATAATCAATAAAAAAGTTGGTTATACCTGCGAAATTTTTACCCCAACTCAACACAATAGAAAAAATAGTAGCTGACACCAACCAATATTTCAATTTCCCTTTTACTAAGAAAATTCCTAAAAAGAATAAAAAGAATAAAATGACTCCGATATATGCGGGTGCTTCTACAATAGGTTGCGTTCCCCAATAGGTTAGCACTTGACTAGAATAATCTTTCGCAACGCTTTTCCCTGCATTTTTTTTTAAAACTTGATAAAAATTAGAATCCTCTCCTAACTTCTCAACCGTTCCTCCTCCCATAAAACGAGGAATTATTAAATTAAAAGTCTCTGCAATTCCGTAACTATATTCCGTTATATATGATTTATCTAATCCTGTTGTTTTTTCTTTTGGTGATCCGTCAGGAGAAATTGTTAATTCAGATTTTCCTCGTGTACTAAAATCACCATACTGCTTCATTGATAATAATCTCGTAGAATTTACTCCTAAACCAATAAACATAGCCGTAAGTAACACCGCAGCTTGTTTTACAAATACAGGTAACATTTTATTCTTAAAAGCTTCAATAAACTCTACAATTGCCAATATTAACAAACAAAAACCGAGATAGTAGGTCATTTGCGGGTGATTGGTATATACTTCTAAAGCCATTGCCATAGCTGTAATAACGAACCCTAACAAATATCTTTTTCTAAAAACATATAAAACACCAGCAATTACCATTGGCATATACCCTATTGCGTGTGCCTTTGCATTATGTCCTGCACCAAAAATAATTATTAAATAGGTAGAAAACCCAAAGGACAAACTTCCTAAAATGGCTAATTTCCAATCAACTTTTAAGGCAGTTAATAATAAGAAAAAACCTAAAAAATATAGAAATAAATAATCTGCAGGTCTTGGTAAGAAACGAATAACTTTATCAATATATCGTACAAAGTCATTCGGATAGTATGCGCTTACTTGATATGCAGGCATACCACTAAAAGCATTCCCTAACCAATAAGGTTCTTCTCCTTTTTCTATTCGATAGTCAGAAACTTCTTTTGACATTCCTATAAACTGAGTAATATCATTCTGCTTTATTTGCTTACCACTTAAAACAGGATTAAAATATAACAACGATATTATTGCAAAAACAACAATTGTAATTGCGTATGGAATAAACTTTTTTAAATTCATAGCTAATCTATTTCTTCAAAATCAACATACTCGCCTACCGAATTATTGCTTTGTTTGGTGTCTTGTGGTTTTTTATCAATAATAGTTTTCCCTTCTTCAACATTTTCTTTTTGTTGTTGACTATTATATTGTTGTTCAGCTTTCTTTTTAACTTTGTCTACTGCCTTTTTCAATAAGTATGGTGCAAACAACTTTACAAGAAACTTTAAAGCATAATAAATTAGTATTAATATAAAAATTGTTCTTAAAAAATTCATAGGTCCAGCTTCATTTAGGTGTATCATCTTAACTTTTAATAAAAAATTATTCAAAAATAACAATTTGAAGCAAAAGGAAGCGTTAAGACTTTACAAAACTTCTATTATATAATAATTCGTATTTTACGTATGTTTGTATAAATTGTATAAATTGACTTTATAACATGATTAAGAAACTCTTTTTGTTTTTTGCCTTTTGCGCTACTTTTGCTGTAAATGCTCAATACACCACTGTTATAAACTCAAACCGCCCAGGTTTTTCTGAAAGCCCATATAGTGTAGGGGCTGGTGTTTATCAGTTTGAAACCAGTTTGTTTTTTAGAAAAGCAAATGCGACTCCTACTTTTAGTAATCCGCAAGCTTTAGGTTTAAACCTCTTATTCAGAACTAGTTTTATTTCTGAAAAATTAGAATTAAATGTTAATACAACACTTCAAAATGATAAAATTGCATTTAAAAATATTTTTGAGTCTTCTTATAAAAAAACTGGCCTAAGTCAATTTACATTAGCGGCTAAGTATTTAGTCTACACCCCAAAATACGCTAATAAAAAAGAAGAAATTAGAAGTTGGAACGCTAGGCATTCTTTTGACTATAAAAGATGGATTCCCCATATTGGTGTATATGCAGGAGTGAATTTCGGAAGTTTCTTAACAGATTATCATGAAAAAGGAGGCATCAGTCCTAAAGTTGGAGTGTTACTGCAAAATGAATTTTCAGATAAACTTCGTGTTATTACAAACTTATATTACGATTATATTGGTAGTGATTTTTCAGAATATTCGTACATCATCACCGGAACTTATAACTATAATGATTATTGGTCTGGTTTTGCTGAGTTACAAGGAACCTTTGCTAAATATCAAAAGGAAACTAATGTCGGTGTTGGTGCCGCTTATTTGTTCAGTGAAAACTTACAGTTTAACGCTACCGTTAGAGGAATGTTACAACAAAAGGAAATTGGGGTTTATACAGGGCTTGGAGTTTCATATAGATTAGACAGACATGAAGATATATTCATTGAAGTAGATGAGTTCGGAAATAAAATTGAAGAACAAAAAACCACCAAATACGACGAAAATAAAGGTTTCTTTGGTCGTTTACTAGGAAAAGTTAAAAGTTTATTTAAAAAGAAAGACAAACAAACTGTTATTATAAATGACGGTAAAAAAGAAGAGAAAATAACTATTGAGAAACCTAAAAGAGAACGCTCTAAATCGTTAGTTGATGTTATAATTAAAGAAGATATAAAAGAAAAAAAGAAAACAACAAAAGCTGAGAAAAAAGCAGCTAAAAAAGAGAAAAAGAAAGCAGAAAAGGATATTAAAAAGAAAGAAAAAGAGCGTTTAAAACTTGAGAGAGATATTATCAAAGAGGAAGAAAAAGAAGTTAAGCGTAAAGAAAAAGAACGTTTAAAACTAGAAAAGGACATTAATAATGAAAAAGAAAAAGAAGCCAAGCGTAAAGAAAAAGAACGATTAAAGCTTGAAAAAGAAATTAAAAAATTAGAAGAAGATTTAAAGAAGGATGAAGAAAAGGAACAAAAGAAGGATAATTAAAAATCTTACATTTGCTCTATGATTGAAATTAAAGAATTAACTACAAAAAAGGAAATAAAACAATTTGTTAAATTTCCTTTTTCTCTTTACAAAGGCAATAAATATTGGGTTCCTCCTATTATTAAGGATGAAGTTGATAACTTTGACAAAAACAAAAATCCTGTTTTTGAACACGCAAAAGCGAACTTTTTTATAGCTTTAAAAAATGAACAAGTTGTAGGAAGAGTCGTTGCTATTATAAACACCTACGAAATAGAAAAACAACACATCAAAAAAATACGTTTTGGCTGGTTTGATGTTATTGATGATATAAGAGTAACAGAAGCATTATTAAACAAAGTTAAAGAGATAGGCCGCCAAAACAACCTAGAATATATTGAAGGACCTGTTGGTTTTAATAATTTAGATAAGACAGGAGTACTTATTGATGGATTTGACCATATAGGCACAATGATTACTTGGTACAATCACCCTTATTACTCAGAACATTTAGAGCAATTAGGATTTAAAAAAGAAAAGGAATATTTAGAAAATAAATTCCTTTTCAAAAATGTTGATGCTGTAAAATACGGAAAAGCAAGTAACTTAATTCAAAGAAGATACGGTTTAAAACCTTTAGACTTTACGGCTACAGAAAAAATAATGCCATATGTTGATGAAATGTTCGAATTGTTTGACAAAGCATATTCAAAACTTTCAACATACGTACCTATTTCTAATGCACAAATAAAACATTTTAAAGAAAAGTATATCAGTTTTATAAACCCTGAGTATATAAAGTTTGTTGTTGACAAAGATGATAAACTAGTCGCCTTTGCAATAGTAATGCCTTCTTTTTCTACAGCTTTACAAAAAGCAAAAGGGACGCTTTTTCCTTTCGGAATTTTTCATTTACTAAATGCTCGAAAGAATTCAAAAGATGTAACTTTTTACCTAATAGGCGTAGACCCTGAATACCAGAATAAAGGAGTTATTGCTATAATATTCAAACAGTATTGTGATACTTTTTCTGCGAAAGGAATAGAGAATTGTATTAGAACGCCAGAACTAGAAGATAATTCTGCAATCCATCAAATATGGAAAGATTTTAATCCTACAACACATAAAAGAAGAAGAACTTACAAACTTGATTTATAATGCAGTTATTTTTTAACCCAAATATTACTACAGAAACAGAACAAATCACTTTTGAAAAAGAAGAGAGTAGACATATTGTTCGTGTTTTAAGAAAAAAAGAAGGTGACATATTACATATAACAAACGGAAAAGGTTTTTTATTTTCAGTAGAAATATCAATTGCTAGCGATAAAAAGTGCCTTGCAAAAATCGTTAAAAAAGAAGAAAAACTTAATAATAGAAATTATTATTTACATGTAGCTATTGCTCCTACGAAGAATAATGATCGATTAGAATGGTTTTTAGAAAAAGCCACCGAAATTGGAATTGATGAAATCACACCAATCATTTGCGATAATTCTGAAAGAAAAGTAGTGAAGATTGAACGATTATCTAAAATTGTACAATCTGCGATGAAGCAATCATTACAGTTTACACTTCCAAAACTTAATAATCCAATAAAATTTTCAGATTTCATAAAACAAGACTTCGTTGAAGAAACATTCATTGCTCATTGTGAAGAAAACACTGAAAAAAAGTTTTTAAAAAACATAGCAAGCCCTAATGCTAAATACACAATTATCATTGGCCCTGAAGGTGATTTTTCTTTAAAAGAAATTGAAAAATCTTTAACTTCAAATTTTTCTCCTATTTCACTAGGAGAAAACCGTCTTCGTACCGAAACGGCTGGCTTAAATGTTGTTCAAAGTATCGCTTTTATACACGAGTAATTCATTTTTTTGTATATTCATCTTTCAAAAACACAGCGACTATTGAATACTAGCGATTTATTTAATCTTTTTTTACTGATTAGTGCTTTACACGGATTTGCATTTAGCATTATTCTTTTTTGTTCAAAAAACGGAAGAGAAAAGAGCATGCTCTATTTAAATCTCTTAATACTAGCCATTTCTTTAAATAACATTCAATCTTGGGCTTTAGAGAAACATTTATTTCAGCATAAATTTGCCTTAGATTACTTACAAATTCCTTGGCACTTTTTAGCGATGCCTTTTTTATATATGTTTTTAATTCATTATTTAAACTTAGCTAAAAAGTCTGAAATCTTATTAAAAGTAATAATTCCATTATTTTTAATAATTATAATAACTCAAATAAGTTTTGTTTACAATTACAGTAATTCTCCATCTCAAAAAAATTTAGATTATATCTATGAGCGATATACTTCTTTTGAAGAAATGTTTAGTTTAATTGTTTCGTTAAGCATCTTTATCTATTCATTTTATGTACTTTATAGAAAGAAAAAACTTTTCACTAAAATATTATCTTATGATAATTTAAAATGGATACACACCTTTTTTAAATTAACCGCTGTAGGATATGCATTATGGATACTTGCCTTGATTATAAAGGTGAAAATGAATTTTACTGGCTTTTTATTCTCCTACTACCCTCTTCGAGTTTACACAACTGTACTTATTTATTGGTTAGGCTATCAAGGATTAAGACAAATAAGAATATTAAAAGAGCGTAAACAAATTAGAAAATCGCTACTAATTGATATTAATGGCGATTACAATCTTGAAACGATTATAAATTTAAATACAGAAGAAACTTCTTCTGAAAAACACAAACAAAAATTCTTTGAGATAGATAACTTTATCAAAAAAAATAAAAAATTCTTACTTACTAAATATACCTTACAAAACTTAGCAAATGATACTCAATTTTGCTCGAGTACTCTTTCTTTAATTATTAATAACATCGCAGGTAAATCTTTTACTGACTATCTTAACGAAATGAGGGTTGAACAAGCTAAATCACTTTTACTTGACCCTGATTATTCAAACTACACTATTACATCAATAGGTTTAGAATCTGGATTCAACTCAAAATCAACTTTTTACACTGTTTTCAAAAAACATTCAGCATATACTCCTGTTGAATTTAAAAACGCTTCGTTAGTTACTAACTAACACTTCTTTTTATAAATAGTGAGTTCGAAATCATCTGAATTGGATGATTTCGAACTCACTATCTTTTATTTAAAACTATTTTTGATATAGATATCAAACTATTTGATAATTTTAAATTTTGAAGGGTTTTTACATTTGAAAATTGTGATATCTAAAAAAACTTATTGAGATTATTCTCAATAGTGAAAAAGGAAAAGATTACGCTAAAAACACCAATAATATTATTGGTGTTTTTTATTTACATATAATTCAGAAACAAGACCAACATATTAATGATTTTTATAAAAAACTAGTTCTAAATCATCCATTCTGGATGATTTAGAACTCCAACTTCTTAAAAGAGGTGTATATTTGGCTTGGAAATTACAAATAGTTTTGAAATATTTAAGGGGTATTTTCAATTTAGTATAATTTCTTAAAGGGGAAAAAAGAAAACACCAATACAACTATTGGTGTTTTTTATTGTTCTTTTACTACCTTGCTTTTATAAAAGCATCTTATTTAATGAAAAACATTATATTATTTTTCTTCCTTATTAATTATTCGTCTATTTTTTCTCAACAAATTGCTATTTTAAAATATAAAGGTGGTGGTGATTGGTATGCTAACCCAACTGCTTTACCTAACTTAATACAATTCAGTAATTCAAATATAAACACGTCTATTAGCCAAAATATTCAAACTGTTACTCTTGATGATGATACCATTAATAATTACCCCATTACATTTATAACCGGACATGGTAATATCTTTTTCACTAACAGTGAAAGTAAAAACCTCAAAAACTATTTAACCTCTGGTGGTTTTATTCATATCTCTGATAACTATGGCTTAGATAAATACATAAGAAGAGAATTAAAAAAAGTTTTTCCAGAAATTAAACTTCAGGAAATACCAAATAACCACCCTATTTACCATCAAACATTTTCTTTTCCGAAGGGCTTACCAAAAATTCATGAGCATGACAAAAAACCACCTCAAGGACTTGGCCTCTTTTATAAAGGTCGCTTAATAGTTTTCTATGATTATGAAAGTGATTTAAGTGATGGGTGGGAAGACACCGCTGTTCACAACAATTCAAAAGAATTAAGAATAAAAGCTTTGAAAATGGGAGCAAACATTGTAGAATATGCCTTTAAAAATTAGTGACATACAAATTGACAGTATTAAAATAAATTTTGACACTGAAGCTTTATGGATGCTAAATATAGCTTTAGCAATTATAATGTTTGGAATTGCTTTAGATATTAAAATATCAGACTTTAAAAGTCTTTTAAAGAACCCTAAAGTTATTTTGGTTGGTTTACTATCTCAATTTATTTTGTTGCCCTTTTTAACATTTATTGCTATTTTAATTATTAAACCTTATCCAAGTTTTGCTTTAGGTATGATACTCGTAGCAGCTTGTCCTGGAGGAAATGTTTCTAATTTCTTTAGTAAAATGGCTAACGGTAACACCGCTTTATCAATTAGTTTAACCGCTTTCGCTACTATAATATGCTTAATCATGACTCCCTTTAACTTACACTTTTGGGGGAGTATGTATGAACCAACTAATGCTATTTTAAAAAGTGTTTCTTTAAACCCTTTTGAATTATTTAAACTCGTTTTACTCATTTTAGGGATTCCCATAATACTAGGAATGACGGTGAATCATTTTCATTCAGAAATGGCAGAAAAAATCAATAAATTGCTTCGCCCTTTTTCTATTGTATTTTTTGTTTTATTAATCATAATAGCTCTTTATGATAATGCGGATATCTTTAAAAACTATATTCATTTGGTCTTGTTTTTAGTTATTTTTCATAATATCTACGCTTTTATTATAGGTTATATAACTGCAAAATCATTTAAATTAAATAAAAAAGATACCAGAACGATTTCAATGGAAACGGGTATTCAAAATAGTGGTTTAGGCCTACTTCTTGTCTTTAGTTTTTTTGAAGGACTCGGAGGCATGGCTTTATTAGCTGCTTTTTGGGGTATTTGGGATATGCTTTCAGGAATGGTATTGGCAACCTATTGGGGTAGAAAAAAAAATAATTAATGAAATCTTTACTATATTATATTTTTAAAATTTATATTAAAATGGGGTTATTCTTTTACTCAAAGAAAATAACTGTGTTAGGAGAAAAGAACATTCCCGAAAAAGGAGCTATCTTATTTACTTCCAACCACCCAAATGCATTAATCGATCCATTATTAATCGCTACAAACACCAAAAGAAAAGCTCATTTCCTGGTTCGTGCTGCTGTTTTTAAAAAAACAATAACCGCCTCTTTTCTCGATTTATTAGGAATGATGCCTATATATCGTATTAGAGATGGGATAAAACAGTTATCCAAAAACGAAGCTATTTTTAATAAATGTCAAGAACTCTTAAATGAGGGTAAAACTTTACTCATTTTCCCTGAAGGAAGTCATAATAGAAAACGTATTATTAGGCCCTTAAGTAAAGGATTTACACGAATAGTTTACAGAACTTTAGATAAGTACCCTGATTTAAAAATCTATGTTGTACCTATTGGTATTACGTATCAAAACTCATCTAGTTATCCTTCAAAAGTTACCATTGCTTTTGGCAAACCCATTTTAGCAAATGATTTTTATAATACAGACGATTTAAACTCTTCTGTAAAGAACTTAAAAAATCAAGTTAGTAATCAATTAAAAAAACTGAGTGTTCACATAGAAAACGACGGCAATTACAACACTATATTATCAAAATTAAATGATGCAAAAGCTGATTTTACAGATATAGAAAACATCAATTTAAGTCTTAAAAATAAAATTTATCCTCCTCAAAACAATAAGAGTAAGAAAAGAAAATCTCCAGTATTCTACTTGATGATACTAAACAGTTTGATTCCTTACATAATTTGGAAAATACTAAGTAAAAAGGTAGATGAAATTGAATTTATCGACACTTTTCGCTTTGGGCTAAGTATTGTGCTATTCCCAGTTTTTTACACCTTACAAAGCTGGGTTATCTTTTTATTTTATGATTGGAAAACAGCACTAGTTTACTTTATATCTTCATTTTTACTAGTACTTATTTACACAAAAACATCAGCGACATCCCCATAAAGTATTAACTAAAAATTCTTCCATAATAATTTAAATCTACTAGTTTTCCTTTAGTTGTTTTATAATCACACCTAAGGGTTCCTTCTTGTTCGAAACCACATCGCAAAGCTAGACCTATACTTCTAATGTTCTTTTCTGAAATTCTACAAAATATTTTTTTAAACTCATGCTTTGCTACTACATTTTCAAGTAAAAACATAAAACTCTTGGTTATAATTCCTTTTCCTTCATAATCAACATCTATAAAAGCACCTAATTCAGCCTTAGGAATATTCCAATCAATATTTTTAAAATCAATAAAACCAACTGCTTCATTATATCGTTTATCAATAATTAAATACGGAAAGTATGTTTTCTCTTCTACTTTCTTATTTATATTTTTACAATATTCGGTTGTATCTTCCAGTGTTTGAGTATATTTTACTGTCCCTGCAAAAAAGTCTTCTAATCTATTCTTGTTTTTTTGTATCAACTCAAAAAACAATGAACTTTCCTTTAATGTTAATAGCTGTATTGTGAAGTTTTCCATCGTATTATTTATAGTATCGTAAAATAACTACATAATAAAGACATACATATTGATTCAAATCAATATTTTTTTAATTCGAGATAGTGTTTCAGGTGTCATTCTTAAATAGGAAGCAATATATTTATTCGGAATTTCTTGAAACAATTCTGGTCTTCTTTCCAAAACCCTTTGATATCTTTTTATTGGTGAAGAAATTAACAAATCTTTCTCTCTTTCAGATTGATGTACTATAATTTCTTCTAATACCTTATACCATAAATTTTGATATTTAGAATGTGAGGATATAAATTTCGTAAACTCCTTTTTAGATAAAAAATTGACTTCTGTTTTCCTTAAGGCTTGAATTTCAATTTCGGATTTAGAATTAGAAAAAAAAGAATCTATTGCTGTTATTATTGATTCTTTATAGCCAAAATACAATGTGTGTTCTTCAAAATTTTCTTCAAAAAAAACACGAACCCCTCCTTTTTCAATAAAATAAATGTTGGTATCTATACTTTCCGATATTTTTAAAAACTCTTCTCTCTTTAATATTCTATTCTGAGTAACAATCCCTTCGCTTTTTATACAGGCCCTTAAAGCTTTGTACGCTTCCATTTTTAATTAATTATAGCATTTTGAATATCTTCTTGAATTTTGGTACGCATATTACTTTTAACCAACCCTCTATTCCTCATAGTAGGATATACTCTATTTGATAAAAACACATACAAAATACCTGATTCTGGATCAGCCCATGTATACGTACCAGTAAAACCACTATGTCCAAAACTCTTATCTGAAACACAACCACAAGTTGCTTTAACTTTTGGATTTAATTGTGGTTTATCAAAACCTAAACCTCTACGAACCTTTTTATTTGCATAATACCTATGATTAAATTTTTCAAACGTTTCCGTATTAAAATATTTCTTTCCACCATACTCTCCTTCCTGTAAATACATCTGCATTATTTTTGCAACATCATTAGCATTTGAAAACAATCCTGCATGACCTCCCACACCTCCTAACATGGCTGCTCCCATGTCATGTACGTAACCATGTACTAATTGGTTTCTATAATAATTATCTCTCTCTGTAGGAACTATTTCAGATTTATTAAACTTTTTAAGTGGTAAATATGTCATTCTATCAGCTCCTAAAGATTGATAAAATTCTTCATCTACTAATTTATTTAAAGGCTTTTTATATTTTTTTTCAAGAATTTCCTTAAAAATATAATACCCTAAATCACTATACTTATACCCTATTCTTTTCCTCTGATCTGCCTCAACAATATGTTTATATATTGTGTCTCTATAATGCTTACTTAAATATAAGTTTTTGGCAATTTTTATATTGTACTTCTTAGTTCTCTTTTTTCGGTAATACTTATATGAATTTTCTCCTGTTGCTTCATCTTGTGTATTCTTATAAAAAGGAATCCATGAAGGAAGACGAGCATAATGAGACAAAATTTCTTTTAATAGTAAGGTATCTTTATTTGATTTCTTAAACCTAGGCAACACATCTCCTAAGCTAGAAAATAAACTGATTTTTTTATCATTTTCAGCTTTCATTATCATAGGTAATGAAGCTAAAACCTTTGTTAAAGAGGCCAAATCATATATGTCCGTTTTTTTAACCTTTCTCTTCTTTAAATTAGTGTGATACCCAAAACTTTTATTAAAAAACACCTTTCCATTTCGAGCCACTAAAACCTGCCCTCCTGGAGCCATTTTCATTTTTAAAATAGTATCAATTCTTTTATTTATTATTGATAATTTTTCTGACGAGACACCAGCTTCTTCAGGAATAGTATATTCTAAAACATTTGTTTCTTTTATTAGAATCCCTTCACTAACTTTAAACGTTTCATTAATTGATACAGGTAGCTTTCCTTTTACATCAAAAGCTCCAAAAAGTGCTTGAGCTGAAAGTTCTTGAGCCAATTTACTGTTCTGATATGAAACTACTAATCCTTCTATATTTGTAAATGATTTAACTTTTAATAAACTATATGGACTCGCAAATACGTCTAAAACAACTTTTTTTGTTCTTGCTATTTCTTGTAGCCAAACGAGGTCTTTATTTGAAAACTTATAGCTCTTCCAAGGATGCTTATTCGACTTATGGAATCCTATAATAACCAAATTATATTTATTAAGTTTCTGCATTAAAACACTTAAATGTTTATCAGAAACCACATCTATGTTTTTATAATTTTTAAGCATTTTAGAAAAACTCTTCCCTTTTACATCTCCCAAAGAAACATAAGCTATCTTTTTATTTTCAAGATTTTTTATTGGCAATATATCTTCTTCATTTTTAAGAACAGTAATTGAATTTTTAATCAACTTCCTATGTAAAACCTCATCATATGGTGAATTTAAATCGGTATTTAAACTTTCTAAGGGAATAGATCTATATTTATTTAACCCCACTAAATACTTAGCCTTTAATATTTTTTTGACTGAAAAATTTAATCGCTCTTCTGTTAAATCGCCCTTTTCAATAGCACTTTTTATTAATTTTACAGAACCTGGAACATCTTGCGATATTAACAACAAGTCATTTCCTGCAAGAATTGCAGCTAAATCAATTTCTGCAGGAGTAGAATAGTTTGCTGCTCCTTTCATGTTTAATCCATCTGTAATAATCAATCCTTTAAAACCCAATTCATCTTGTAATAAACTGGTAACTACATTTTTTGATAACGATGTAGGTAATTTAGCGTTAGCTTCTAATGATGGAATGCTCAAATGTGCAGTCATAACACTTGCAACACCTGCTTTAAATATTTTTTTGAACGGATATAACTCAATTGAATCTATTCTTTGTTTATTAAAGTTAATCGTTGGTAACGTATGATGCGAATCTGTAGCTGTATCTCCATGACCAGGGAAATGCTTTGCATTCGCTAAAACACCAACACTTTGCATTCCTTGAGTAAACGCTATCGCTTTTTGAGTAACATTTTCTTTACTTTCTCCAAAAGAACGGTTTCCTATAATTGGATTATTTGGATTTGTATTGACATCTACCACAGGCGCAAAATTAATATGAATTCCAACTCTTTTACAGTGCTCCCCTATTCTCTTTCCTGTTTCTTTTAATAACTCATCATCCTCAATTGCTCCTAAAGCCATATTCCATGGAAAACGGTACGTATTCTTAAGACGCATATCTAATCCCCATTCCCCATCAAAACCAATCATTAGAGGTATTTTAGATAAAGTTTGATATTTATTATTTAAAACTACTTGTTTTTCAGGTGTTCCTTGCATAAAGATTAAATTACCAACATGATATTTTTTTATCATGTTGGTAATAACCTGTTCATGCTTCTTATCTTTATTCGAATATGCTTGTATCATAAACAATTGCCCTATCTTTTCATCGACAGACATAGAATTCATAAGACTATCTACCCAAATACTTTGAGCTTCCGCATCTTTTGCCAAGAGCGGATCAACCTGTTGTGCGCTTGTTAACTGAATAAAAGCAAACGTTAAAAAAACTAGTATCTTTTTCATCATATTTTCTTCATCTATACCTAAATAGAAATCAATTTTTATACCAAAAATCGTTTGTGCCAGCTTTTATCAGCTGTAACCTCCCAATGATTTTCAAAATCGTCTTTAGTATTTATCATATTATTAAAAACGACTGTTTGTGAGGTGATTTTTTTCTCTTTTGCAAACCGTTGGAACTCTGGTAATTTAACAACATTAATACTGTCTCCTTCTTTAAAAGAAACATTCATTTTATTCATTAAATCAACTCTCAGTTCTTTTTCTAGCTCTTGTATAAAACGAACGGAAGAATCTATAGAACAACCCGATACGTCATTAAAACCCTCATCTACTGCCAATACTAAAAACTGATTGTATTTTATAGTAAACGATCCTTTTAAATCATCTCCATGACGTGTCCAATTATCAATAAAAAGTATTGCTTTTGCGCAAACGTACTCTATCTCCTCTATACTAAATTCTCTATCAGCTTGATAAATCCAAACTCTTGAGTTCTTTGGTAAATTGCTGTATTCTGTAAACATTATTTCTTATTTTTTATAATTTCTAAATTATAAATTATTACGGTTATATATACTAAACAAATGTTAACAATTATCTTAAATTAAATTTCTGCTGTAAAGCTTGTAACTTTTCTACGTCAGTCATCTTCTTTTTTGGTACAGCCATTCGTTCTTTAATTTCACGTAATACTTTTTTTGTGTACAACGGAAAATCCGCATTTTGAATCCATGCATTGTAACCTGGATTTTCTTTTAACACCTCTTCAACGGTACGTCCTTTATATTTTCCGAAAGAAAAAACTTCTTCATCTTTATCATTCATCAAAATAAAACCTGCAAAATCTGCTCGTTTACCATGAGTTGAATATTCACTTAAAGCATCTACCGTATTTTCAATATCTTCATATTTATCTAACTGTGCTAATAAAATCTCATACGTAGCATTTGTATCAGCTTCTGCACCATGAGCTCCTACTAATTCTTTTCCACAGTAAAATTGATATCCTGCTCCTAAAGTACGTTGTTCTTTCTTATGAAAAATTACTTGAACGTCTATAGCTTTACGGTCGTTCATATCAAAATCAATCCCAGCACGCATTAATTCTTCTGCTAAAACAGGAATATCAAATCGGTTTGAATTAAATCCTGCTAAATCACAACCTGCAATCATTTCATTTATACTAACTGCTAATTCTTTAAAAGTAGGTTCATTGGCTATTTTTTCCTTCGTAATTCCATGAATATCTGATGATTCTTTTGGAATCTCCATTTCAGGATTTACCAACCATGTTTTACTTTCTTTATTTCCGTTTGGAAATACTTTTAATATTGCTATTTCTACAACTCTATCTTTTGCGATATTTATACCTGTTGTTTCTAAATCGAAAAATATAATTGGTTTCGTTAAGTTTAATTCCATCTGTTTTTTGGCAATTATTCGTTATTTAACTGAGCTTTAAACTCGTCTATTTTATCTAAATCTTTTTGCGCTAGTGCTGGTTCTTTAAAACCATACTTTTTTAACTCTTCGCTAATTGTTTTTGCTACTATATACCTTACAGTTGGTTTATCATCAGCAGGCACTACATACCAAGGGGCGTAATTTGTTGATGTTCTATTCAATAAATCTTGATAACATTCCTGATATTTATCCCATAACTTACGTTCTTTTAAATCGCCAGAAGAAAATTTCCAATTTTTCTCTGGTATATTTAAACGGCGTAATAGTCTATTTTTTTGTTCCTCTTTTGATATATTTAAAAAGAACTTTAAAATAATGGTTCCGTTATCTGAGATATGTTTTTCAAATTGATTAATTCGTTCCATGCGAGAGTGGTAAAAATCATCATTTAAATCATCTAAGCTTTTAATTGTAGGAATATTTTCGCCAAAAACATATTTAGGATGCACTCTTGTTACCAATACATTTTCATAATGAGTTCTATTAAAAACTCCTATTTTTCCTTTTGCAGGTAGTGCGATATAATGACGCCATAAAAAATCGTGCTTCAATTCTAATTCCGTTGGCACTTTAAAACTATGCACTACAACTCCACGTGCATTTACATCTTTAAATACCTCACGAATTAAGCTATCTTTACCTGAAGTATCCATTCCTTGCAAGCAAATTAGCATACTATACTTACCTTCTGCATACATCGTATCTTGCAATTCACTTATTTCTTTTCTTATTTTTTTAAGTTTCTTTTTCGCGTTTTCATCAGCTTTAAATGTCTTTAAACTGTTTATCGCTACTCCTTCTGAAAACTTATAGGTATCTGTATTCATTTACAATGCTTAATTGATAGTATAAAAATACAAAAAATATCTCCTTTTCTTATTGATTTTTTCTTGGGAATTATCAATTTTTACAATCAAAGATTAAATCTATTTATAATTTAATTTCAGAAGTTTATCCTCTAAACAAAAAAACACATGAATAAAACGGTAATTATACAAGGAAGCTCTAAAAGTAACGGAAATACAAATACGATTATTCACTATTTAAATAAAAATAATGATTTTGACATTATCGATTTAAAAACTAAAAAAATTGGTTCCTTTGAATATGATTTTAGCAATGCAAACGATGATTTCATTCCTTTAATGGAAACTATTATTGAGAAATATGATACCATTATATTCGCGACACCAGTATACTGGTATTCTATGAGCGGAACTTTAAAAACGTTTTTTGACAGGCTGTCTGATCTCTTACATTACAGAAAAGAACTAGGTAGAAAGTTACGCGGAAAAAACATGGCTATGATTAGCAATTCTGGAGCTAATGATTTAAAAAATGGATTCGAAATGCCATTCATTGAAGGAGCAAACTATTTAGGTATAAATTATTTAGGTTCTACTCATACTTGGTTTACTGAAGATGGACAAGAGATTGATTCAAAAGCTAAAGAAAATATTGATGCTTTTAGAAAATTGTTTTAATCGCAGGGCGATAGCCAAATTAGATTCAACTCTACTGCGCTTACGTAGACAGTTATTTAAGAAGAAAGTCTTAATTATGAAAGACTTTCTTCTTTATTCAATTGGAATACAAATATCAACTACACATTTTCCTTCAGGGTGTTCTTCTGGATTGTTATAGTAAATTCCAAAAGGATCTTGATTTGCTTTTTTATATCCATGTTCACTCATCCAAACAAAACTATTCTCCCATGCTTTTTGAAATTCTGGTAGCCTAATCTCAAAACGAGAGACAATACATTTTATTTCTGGCTGTGTTCTTAAATTCACTTCTCCTTCTGTTTTTACGACAGTATTCAAGGTCATACAAGCACTCATTCGTATTTTACTTGGATCAGTAATTTTAGGGCTATCATGATAAATAGTTACCATTCGCAAGTTTTCTTGCTCCATTAATCCCTTAGGAAAAGCCCATTGCATTAATCTTTTATAAACATCACCAATTAAATCCATTTCTCCTTGGTGACTGATATAGGCTAATTGTAATTCAGGTACAATTTTCACTTCAGTATTTGCATTCATTTTTAACCAGTTTAAAGAGTTATTTACATTACAAATGTACTGTTCAAATGAAGTTACTACTTGTCCGTTCTTGCTTTCTGTTTTACAAATCTTGCTGAATTTATGCTTACTTTCTTTTTTAAATTCAACAGGACTCATTCCATAGAATTTCTTGAACGTTCTAGAAAATGAAGACAAACTTATAAATCCAACTTTTTCAGCAACCTCAGTAACAGTTATTTCTTTTTTATGTAATAAGAATGACGCTGCTTTTTCTATTCTTTTTCTAGTAATAAAGTTGTTTAATGTTTCTCCTGTAACGGTCGAAAACAAACGGTGGAAATGAAATGGAGAAAAGTGAGCTTTTGAGGCAATTTCATTCAATACCAACTTCTCATCTAAGTGCTCCTCAATATAAGCAATTGCTTTACTTATTCTTATTACCGTTTTTGATGATATTTTCTCTGTAGGCTTCATTTAACTCAATAATTTTAAACAAACCTTATTCATTATTTCTTCCTCCTTATACATCGCATGTTTTTTATTAGGCTCTACTTGAAATTTAATTTCTTTCATTTTTTCAAACCATAATCCCTTAGGTTTAAAACTATCTAGTTCACCATAATACAATATAACGTCGCTAAGAGGTTTTTCTATCTCATAACGTAATCTTGTGGAAGATATAGCTATAAATTTGGTTGCATTTAACCCTCTTAAAATTGCTTTCCATCCGATTACTCCTCCAACACTAAAAGCCAATATAGAAACCTCTTCTTTTTCTAACCTTAATAATTCATTTACTGCGTTTTCAATTCCTCTATCAACAAAAAACAAATGTCTTTCTTCTTCTGATAGATTTATAGTTGAAATTCCTGCTAACGAACAACTATCATAAAATTTCACTTCATATGTAACTGATAATGCTTTTATATAGATGGAAATCCATTCGGCCTTTTCATTTCCCCATAAATCTGATAGTATAATTAGTCTATTCTTCATTAATTTTATTTTTTTGAAGAATGAGAAAGATTAATCCGCTAAGAAAATATAAAAGAACATCTATTACATCAGCTGTATATCGTGGATGAAATTTAGGTAAAATATACTCATATAACAATGCGTACAAACCACAGATGTATAAAACTATCCAAATAGGAATTTGATATTTTTTATTATTCCTACTCCATCTTAAAATAACTAAACTGATTATTAATATAATCGGAATAATTAAAAAATCATTTAAATAAAACTGAACGATCTTCGGAAGTTTAACATTAAATTTCTGAGCAAAGTAAACTCCCGTTCCTAAGAATAATGAAAATATAAGATAAACATATAGTACTTTTTTCATTTTACCCAGCAGCTACCATTGTAATAAACCAAGCTAGTAAAGCTCCAATTGCGCTAACCAATAAAAAAGCGGAATATAAAACCCATCCTACAATTTTATATAAAAAGTAAGGATGCTTTTTTAAACGTTCTGCTAGATTCGGATTCGCTATTTTATGTTTAGCTATTTTTACTTGAGATTGCATAAAAGCTTCTTCTTTTAAAGCTCTCTTTTTTTCATAAGAAATTAACGTATTACAATTTTCACAATATTCTTTATTGGTATTAAACAATGCGCAATTAGGGCACTTAATATTTCTTGTAATACTCATCTCTAATTATTTAAAACTATATTTATTTTTGTTTTTATATGGTCTAATAATAAGCCTTGTTTCTCTATCGAAACGAATGTAATTATACATCCAATTCATAAATACAATTACTTTATTTCTGAAACCAATTAAAGAGAATAAATGTACAAACATCCAAACAAACCATGCAAAAACTCCTTGAAATCTCCACCTTGGTAAATCTACCACTGCTTTATTCCGACCAACTGTAGCCATAGAACCTTTGTCGTTATATTTAAAAGTCTTTTGTTTTTTTCCTTTGAATTTTGCTAAGATATTTTTCGCTAATAAGCTTCCTTGTTGAATTGCAGGTTGGGCCATCATAGGATGTCCTCTTTCATAATCTTTTGTTTGCATACATGCTATGTCTCCAATAGCATATACATTCTCATAACCGATTACCTTGTTATACTCATCTACCTTAAACCGATTCGCTCTTTCTACTAAACATTCTTCCTGTAAACCACCAATAGCCTCTCCTTTTACTCCCGCTGCCCAAATTACTGTTTCCGCAGTAAAATGATCGTGACTATCCGTTTTCACTATAGTTCCGTCATAATCTAAAACTCGAAGATTTTTCCAAACATCAACGCCTAATTTTATTAAAAAATCTTCGGCTTTTTCTGATGCTTTACTACTCATTCCTTTTAATAATTCTCCTGAACTTTGAATGAGGTTAATTTTCATTTGACGAATATCTAAATCAGGATAATCTTTTGGTAAAATTCCTTTTTTCATTTCTGCCAAAGCTCCAGCTAATTCAACTCCGGTAGGACCTCCTCCAACAATTACAAAATTCATTAAAGCTCTACG
>CBDTZS010000028.1:0-29811 GCA_965364955.1 uncultured Tenacibaculum sp.
AACTCTGAAGGAGTTAGAAAAGTTAGAAACTGAAAATCCTGATTTTTTTGATGCTAATTCACCAACGCAAAGAGTAGGGGGAGAAATTACTAAAAACTTCGAAACGATTACCCATAAAAACCGAATGTACTCTTTAGAGAATTCATATTCTAAAGAAGATTTATTAGAGTGGGAAAAGCGTATTCAAAAGATGTTAGGAACAGATGATGTAGAGTACACTTGCGAGTTAAAATACGATGGAGCATCTATTAATTTAACATTCGAAAAAGGTCAGTTTGTTAAAGCTGTAACCAGAGGAGATGGTTTTCAAGGAGATAATGTAACTACTAATATTCGTACCATAAAATCAATTCCATTAATACTTAATGGAGATTTCGTTTCCGATTTTGAAATGCGTGGAGAAATCGTTTTACCAATCGAAGGATTCAATAAAATGAACGAAGAACGTGTTGCAAACGGCGAAGAAGAATATAAGAATCCAAGAAACACCGCAAGCGGAAGTTTAAAATTACAAGACAGTGCTGAGGTTGCTAAACGTCCGTTAGATTGTTTGTTATATCAAGTAGTTACTGAAGAGCGTACATATAAAACACATTTCGAGAGTTTAGAAAATGCACGGAAGATCGGATTTAAAGTGCCAGAAACAATTGGGTTAACAAAAACGATTGAGGCTGTTTCTGATTTTGTAAATTATTGGGATGTTAAACGTCATAATCTACCTTATGAAACTGACGGAGTTGTAATTAAAGTTAATAATTTACAGCAACAAGAAGAACTAGGCTATACAGCAAAAGCACCGCGTTGGGCAATGGCTTACAAGTTTAAGGCAGAACAAGTTTCAACAGTTTTACATGAAATTACGTATCAAGTAGGGAGAACAGGAGCGATAACTCCAGTAGCAAATTTAGAACCTGTACAATTAGCCGGAACTATAGTAAAACGAGCTTCGCTACACAATGCAGATCAGATTGAAAGATTAGATATAAGAATAAATGACACGGTTTTTGTTGAAAAAGGGGGAGAAATTATTCCGAAAATTATAGCAGTAGATTTTACTAAAAGACCAGCCAATTCTGAATCTACAAAATACGCAACTCATTGTCCCGAATGTAATACAGAATTAGTAAGAAGTGATGGTGATGTAAAACATTATTGTCCGAATGAATTTGGATGTGCACCACAAATTACAGGAAGAATTCAGCATTACATCAGTAGAAAAGCGATGGATATTGATGGATTAGGAGGTGAGACTGTAGATTTATTACGCAAAGAAGGATTGATTCAGAATTATGCGGATTTGTATGATTTAAGAGCAGAACAAGTTATTCCGTTAGAAAGAATGGCAGAAAAATCTGCTAAAAATATGATTGCAGGAATTGAGAAGTCGAAAGAAATTCCGTTTGAAAAAGTATTGTTTGCTTTGGGAATTCGATTTGTAGGAGAAACAGTGGCTAAAAAACTAGCAAAACATTTTAAATCGATTGATAGTTTAATGACAGCCGATTTAGAAACGTTAATTTCAGTAGATGAAATTGGAGAGCGAATAGCACAAAGTATTATTGATTTTTCTAACGATTTAGGGAATATTCAATTGATTGATAGATTAAAGTTACATGGAGTTCGGTTAAAAGTCTCTGCGGAAAGTTTAGAAGGTCAAACAGATAAACTTGCGGGAAAAGTATTTGTAGTTTCGGGTGTTTTTCATCAAATGAATAGAAATGAGTTAAAGAAAGCTATTGAAGATAATGGAGGAAAAGTAAGTAGTTCTATTTCTAAAAAAACAAGTTTTATTGTTGCAGGAGATAACATGGGACCGAGTAAGCTTGAGAAAGCTGAAGGTATAGGTATCTCTATTATTTCTGAACAAAATTTTATTGATATGATTAATTAATAAAAGAAAATTATGAAAATTAAAAATGTATTAACGATTATTATTGTTACGATGATGATTGTAAGTTGCAAAGAGAAAACGTTAGAGTCAGGTAAATACCGAATAATAGGAACTGTTTTAGGATTAGATAATGGGGATGTTTATATGGAAATGTACCCTGGTATTGATACTATAAAAATTAAAAACGGAAAGTTTGAGATAGAAAAAGGAATAAAGGGGGTTGTGAAAGAAATTGGGTTTAAAAAGAAGATAGATTCAAAACCTAACGAAAATTTATCCTTATATATTGAACCAAAAATAATGGAGTTGACTATTGATTATAATGATTTATCTAAATCTGTTTTAATAGGTTCAAATACTCAAAAAGAACAAGAAAAAATATTGCAAATACAGACTGATTTTGAAAAAGAGCCTTTGAAAATGAACATGGAGATAGTCAATTTTATAAAGGATAATCCAAAATCATATGTGAGTATGATGTATATGTTTTCCTTATTAAGTGAATTTAAGTATGAAGAGGCTAAGGATATTTATGAAGGTCTACCTAAAGTTCATCAAGAAACAAGGTTTGGTAAAATGTTAAAACCAAGAATTGAAGCAATGAAAAAGGGTATTCCAGGGGTTTTGGCAGGAAATTTTAATACAATAGATATTAATAATAAATCAATAAAATTATCAGATTTTAAAGGTAAGTATTTGTTAATAGATTTTTGGGCTAGTTGGTGTATCCCTTGTAGAAAAGGGAGTCCGAAATTATTGAAACTGTATGATAAGTATAAATCGAAGGGATTAATCGTTTTAGGTGTTTCTGACGATGATAAAGATCCTAAAGAATGGAGAAAAGCAGTAGAAGAAGATAAGGTAAACGTTTGGCTCCATGTTTTAAGAGGGTACAAACCAGGGGATTTAAATAATGAAAAAGATATTAGTGAAGGTTATAATATTAATAGTTTGCCTACTAAAATATTAGTTGGCCCTGATGGAGTTATTTTAGGTAGATACGGAGATGGAGGAGGAAATGATGATGATATGTATAAAGATTTAGAAAGGATATTTAAAGAAACTGGAGTTTAAGAAGATTAATAAGCAATTGTAATATGACCAAGCAGACAAAAATAACCATAGCGTCAATCGTATTTCTATTAGTAGCAATAACAGATGTATATGCAGTAATAACTCAAACTAAAAGTTTAGAAATTATTTTTAAACCTTTACTGATGACGGTATTGGTAATTGTGTATTTATTATCCGTGAAAAAGCCTAATTTTTGGTTAGTAAGCGGATTGTTCTTCTCTTTTTGGGGAGATGTGTTTTTATTAGATAAAATCAATTATTTTGTATTCGGATTGGCATCATTTTTAATAGCACATATTATGTACATAAAAATGACAACTAAATTTTTAAAAAAGGTATCAATAGTTAAAACACTTAAATCAGCTATTGTTTTTATTGCATTATTTACTGGTGTATTATTTCTAATAAAAGATAATTTAGGCGAAATGTTAGTACCTGTAATTGTATACGGAGTTGCAATTTCAGCTTTTGGTACTTTTGCTTTGTTAAATTATCAGCAAGAAAAAACGACAGCAAACTTATGGCTGTTATTAGGAGCTATTTTATTTATCGCGTCAGATAGCTTAATAGCTTTAAATAATTTTTATAGTCCGAAGTCATTTTTTAATATTGCTATTATTATACTATATATTGTTTCTCAGTATTTAATTGTAAAAGCGATGATTGTAAAAGAGGAGTAATTTTTAAGATGGAAAAACCAAGACTATCTAGATTAACTCAAATCGTAACGATGTTGCAATCTAAACGATTGATAACAGCAAGAGAGTTAGCAGAGAAATTCAATGTGAGTATCCGAACAATCTATAGAGATATTCGAACATTAGAAAACTCAGGAGTGCCAGTTGTTACTGAAGAAGGAAAAGGTTATTCTTTACAAGAAGGCTATCAATTGCCGCCTATCATGTTTTCTGAAGAAGAAGCAAATGCTTTGATTACTGCAGAACAGCTAATTTTAAAAAATAAAGATGCTTCTTTTGTCGATAACTATACGAATGCAATAACTAAAATTAAAGCTGTTTTAAAATATTCTCAAAAAGATAAAGCAGATTTATTATCAAAAAGAATAGCATTTCGATTTAATCAAGATAAAGAGAAATCGAGTAATCACTTAATGAAATTGCAAACAGCAATCACAAATTTTCAATTATTAGAAATCGAATACCATTCGCTTCAAAATAATTCAACAAAAAGAATTGTAGAGCCATTTGCAATGTATAGTACCAATTTAAATTGGCTTTTAATAGCTTTTTGTAGGCTGCGTAATGAGTTTAGAGCTTTTCGAATAGATTGTATTACTAGTGTAAGAAATACAGAAACTAATTTTGAATCTCATAATATGACCTTAGAAGAGTATTTTAAAATTTGTAAAGAAAAATATTCTAACACCCCTGACAAACCCTTGTCATAAGTCTCTTCTATTTTTGTGTACACATTAAAAATTATAAAAATGAATACATTAAGAAAAGAAGCATTTTATGTAGTTGGAATTTCAATTAGAACTACTAATGAAAACGGACAAGCAATGCAAGATATTCCTAAATTATGGCAAAAATTTATGTCAGAAAATTTAATGGAAAAAATCACGAATAGACTTGAAGATAGTACGTATGCTGTCTATACTGATTATGAAAGTGATCATACAAAACCTTATACAATGATTCTTGGCTACAAAGTAAGTGATATAGAAAATGTACCCTTCGGGTTTATTGGAAAGAAGATTGAGGTAGCTAATTATCAAAAGTTTGAAGCGAAGGGAGATTTAACTAAAGATGCTGTTGTAAATGAATGGATGAAAATTTGGAATTCAGACATAGACAGAGTTTATTCATCAGATTTTGAAGTTTATGGAGAGAAAGCACAAGATCCAACCAACGGAGAAGCAGAAATTTTTATTGTAGTAAGATAAAAATGGTTAGTAATAAAGTGGTTTTAGATATTTTCTAAAACCACTTTATTACTAACAAATTAAACTTTAAAAATTATAATTTTACTCCTATAATAGGAACATGTTTTCTGTTTAAGAATAATAAGATAGCACCAGAAATTAATGTGATTACTGCGCCAATAAATAAACGACCACCATCACCATTATGTTCTATTCCTAATATTGTTATATGTCCTATAATTGCGCCACTCATTAATACAACAGTTAAACAAGCTCCTAGCCAAGTCTTTTTTGGAATGAATAATAAAATGGAAGCAATCAATTCTAAAACACCAGTACTAATTCTCAGTACAGCTTCATTTTTTTGAGCTAGTTCCGTAAATAATTCAATACTTTGTTCAGCCCCTGTAAATTTAAAAAACAATGTTTGCAGCATAATAATAGCGGCAATTAGTTTTAGTAATATAGGAAAATATTTTTTCATTTATATTAGTTTTGTTTTTTAGACGGAGTGTTTTTTATTCCCTTACATCTATATTTAATAGTATTTTTGCTGTATGAGAACAAGTTTTTTTTACATAATAGTATTTTTCGTTTTTGTAGGGTGTAAAACAGAGAAAGTATCATTAAATTTTTTAAATGAATTTGTAGTTAAAGATTCATTGATTTTTAAGAATACAATTGTTGGTGGTATTTCTGGAATTGATTTCAGTAACAATCAATATTATATGGTAATTGACGATGCTAGAAGTCCGAGAATCTTAATTGGGGATATTTTTATAAAAAGAGATTCAATCAAATCAGTAAATTTTAAAAAAGTAATTCAAGTAGATTCTACGAGTCAGTTTTATAAAAATAATGCATTAGATTTAGAATCCATTTTTGTCGCGAATAATCAGATTAATCTGGTAAGTGAAGGAGCTATTATAAAAGGTAAAAACCCAACTGTTTTTATAATAGATAGTTTAGGTAAGTTCCAGAAAAAAGTAAGTGTACCTAATTATTTTAAAGCAAATTCTGAAGCAAGACCAAAACACAATGCAGCTTTTGAAAGTTCTTCGAAAAGTATTGATAAAAAAGGTTTTTGGGTAGCAATGGAAGCTCCATTAGGAGCTGACGGAGAAGAACCAACGTTTCATCAAACCCAATCTCCAATACGGATTACCTATTTTAATAATGAAACTAAAAAAGCAACGAAGCAATTTTCGTATCAATTAGAAAAAATAGACAAGCCTGCAAAGGGAAAAGTAAACTTGAATGGGGTAACTGCAATTCTAGAATACACAAAGAATAGTTTTTTCGTTATAGAAAGAATTTACCAAAGTGGTTATGGTAGTAATGGGAATACAGTTAGGATTTTTAAAGCATCTATCGATGAAAATTCAACAAATACATTAAGTATTCAATCTTTAAAGAAGGAAGCTTATGTTCCGCTAAACAAAGAACTTTTATTCGATTTTGAATCAATTCAAAATAAACTAACGGATAAGATTATTGATAATATTGAAGGAATAACCTTTGGCCCAAAATTATCAAACGGAAATCGTTCTTTAATCTTAGTTTCTGATGATAATTTTCAAGTATATGGTAAGCAATTGATCCAGTTTTTATTGTTAGAAATTAAGGATAAATAATGTAAATTAGCAATAGCAATTATTAAAAATGATAAATAAACTAAAACATAAATCAATACAAAAGACTTACGATAAAGCTATTGTAAAGGCAGTTAGTAAGAACCATAACAAAACGAAGGTGAAGAGAGTTGCTATATTGCTAGATAGTGAATCTTTAGAAAATGTAATGCTTGCTAATTTAACAAATGAACTTTCTTTTAAAAAAGAAAATATTGAGGTATTAGTATATAAAGAGTATTCAAAAAAACAAGATGCCTCTCCTACGTTTTTTACAAATAATGACTTTGGATTTAAAGCCAGTTTAAAATCAGACAATTTGAAAAATTTCGTTAAAAACGATTATGATTTACTTATTAATTATATAAAAACGCCTAATTTATATGCTAATATGATAACTTTGTTGTCTCAAGCAGATTTAAAAGCTGGTTTCGCAGGTGTTGATGATAGATTGTATGATATTGTTATATCTGACGAAGGATTAAACGAAGCCGTTTTAAATAAAGAACTAAAAAAGTATTTAACGATTTTAAATAAAATATAATGCAAAAATTTGTTGGCACAGGAGTCGCTTTAGTTACTCCTTTTAACGAAGATTTAAGTGTAGATTTTGATGCCCTTAGAAAATTAGTAAATTACAATATTGATAACGGAATAAATTATTTGGTTATCAACGGAACAACGGGTGAAAGTGGTACGATAACAAAAGAAGAGAAAGAAGAAATTATCAAGGTAATTGTAGCTGAAAATAAAAGTCGATTACCATTAGTATTAGGTGTTGGAGGTAATAATACGCAAACAGTACTTAACGAATTAGAATCATTAGATTTATCAAGTATCGATGGTATATTGTCTGTCGCTCCTTATTATAGTAAGCCAACTCAAGAGGGTTTTTATCAGCATTTTAAAGCCATTTCTTTAGTGAGTCCTAAGCCAATTATTTTATATAATGTACCTGGTAGAACGGCTAAAAACATGGAGCCAGCTACAATTTTGCGTTTAGCTAAAGATTTTGAAAATATTATAGCAGTTAAAGAAGCGGGTAGTAGTCAGCAACAATATTTAGAATTGTTAAAGGATAAACCAGAAAATTTTTTAGTGATTTCAGGTGATGATGATTTAGCTTTAGGTGTTGTGCTAGCAGGAGGGGCTGGAGTTATATCTGTTATAGGGCAGGGATTACCAAAAGAATTTTCAAAAATGATTCAATTGGGGTTAGCGGGAGAGAATAAAGAATCTTATCAAATTCATTATAAATTAATGGATATTGTAAATTATATTTTTGCAGAAAATAACCCAGCCGGAATCAAGGCGGTATTAATGAAAAAAGGAATTTGTTTAGACGAAGTTCGTTTGCCTTTAGTAAAAGCAACTGAAAATTTACAGACTAAAATATCTGATTTTATAGACAGCCTATAATTTCTCTAAATAAAACAAGAGTTATAAGAGACTACAATTTTTTTAATTGTAGTCTTTTTTTAGCATCTTTGTTTAATAATTTATCATTCCAGTGAAAAAACAGGAATGTAATTTCCAAAATTTAAAATATGTTATCAAAAATTATTGAAGACGCTTTAAATAAGCAAATAAAAATAGAAGCAGAATCATCACAAGTATATTTATCAATGGCATGTTGGGCAGAGACTCAAGGATTTGAAGGTGTAGCACAATTTATGTACGCACATTCAGATGAAGAGCGTATGCACATGCTAAAATTAGTGAAATTTGTAAACGAAAGAGGAGGGCATGCATTAGTTTCTGACTTAGCAGCGCCAGCTAGTGAGTTTGGTTCTTTTAAAGATATGTTTCAAACATTGTTTGATCATGAAGTAATGGTGTCCAAATCAATAAACGATCTAGTACACATTACTTTAGAAGAAAGAGATTATGCTACTCATAACTTTTTACAATGGTATGTTGCAGAACAAATAGAAGAAGAAGCTTTGGCAAGAAATATTTTAGATAAAATCAATTTAATTGGTGATGATAAAGGAGGCTTGTATTTGTTTGATAATGATGTAAAGCAAATAGTTGCTCAAGGAGCTGCAAATACAGCTGAATAAGATTAACAAACATTTAGGAATTCTTTCGAATTTTCATAACATATTTAATGGTTTATTGCAATACTCTATTTAGAGTGAAAAATCGTTTTAATAATCCATAATTAATCACTAATTTTGCCAGATGCAAAAAATGAAAAATTTAGCGTATTTAATTGTAATGCTATTGGTCTTATCTTCATGTGGAGAATACCAAAAGGCATTGAATAGAGGAAGTATTGAAGAACAATACAAAATGGCTACAAAAATGTACGAATCGCAAAAGTACAGTAAAGCTTTACGTTTGTTTGAGAAAGTTACACCAACGTATCGAGGAAAGCCACAAATGGAACGTATACAATACATGGTTTCTCAATCAAATTTTAACGAAAAAAACTATAGTTTAGCTGGTTATTATTTTAACAGATTTACAAGAAATTTTCCTAAAAGTTCAAAAAGGGAAGAAGCAGCTTTTTTATCAGCACTAAGTTATTATAAAGCAGCTCCGACTTTTAGTTTGGACCCAACAGATACTAATAAAGCACTAGAGTCTTTTCAATTATTTATTGATAAATATCCTGATTCAGATAAGTTAGGAGAAGCAAATAAGTATTATGCTGAATTAAGGTCTAAGCTAGAAAAAAAGGCATTTGAAATAGCTAAAACCTATTACAAAACGGCAGGTTATGATTCTCGAAATTATAGAGCTGCAATTGTAGCTTTCGATAATTTATTATCGGATTATTTAGGAACTAAATATAAAGAAGAAGCTTTATATTTTCGTTTAAAAGCAGCACATGATTTTGTAATGAAGAGTACGCGACGTAGAAAAGCTGAAAGAATTAAAACAGCTTTTAAGGCGTATGATAAATTAAAAAGAAACTTTCCTGAATCTAAATTCATGAAAGATTCGAATGAAATGTTAGCCGCATTAAATAAAGAACAAGAACAATTAGTTAAAAGTTAAAAAATGGATTATAAAGAAACGAAAGCACCATTAAGTACTATTACTTATAATAAAGAAGCTATCGAAGCTCCAACAGAAAACATCTATGAAGCTATTTCAATTATAGCTAAAAGAGCTAATCAAATTAATTCTGATTTAAAGAAAGAATTAGTAGATAAGTTAGATGAGTTTGCTACTTATAACGACAGTTTAGAAGAAGTTTTTGAAAATAAGGAACAAATTGAAGTTTCTAAATTTTACGAACGTTTACCAAAGCCTCATGCTATTGCAGTAGATGAATGGTTAAATGGTGAGATATATTACAGAACTCCAGACGTAGAATAATATGTCTGTATTAAGCGGTAAAAAAGTATTACTTGGCGTTACGGCAGGTATTGCCGCATATAAAACAGCGAACTTAGTTCGTTTGTTTATAAAATCAGGCGCAGAAGTTATTGTAGTAATGACTCCTGCGTCTAAAGATTTTATCACCCCACTTACACTTTCTACCTTATCTAAAAACCCAGTTTATTCTACTTTTTATGAAAAAGAAGATGAAAACGAATTGTGGAATAATCATGTAGATCTTGGTCTGTGGGCAGATTTAATGATAATCGCTCCAGCAACAGCAAACACCTTGTCTAAAATGACTAATGGAGCGTGCGATAATTTGTTGTTAGCAACATATTTGTCAGCTAAATGCCCTGTGTATTTTGCTCCCGCGATGGATTTGGACATGTATAAACATCCATCAACAAACAAGAGTTTAGATAGTCTACAAAATTTTGGAAATATTTTAATTCCTGCAACCTCTGGTGAATTAGCAAGCGGATTGGTAGGGGAAGGTCGTATGGCTGAACCAGAAGATATTATTTCTTTTATAGAAAAGGATGTTGTTTCTAAATTACCACTTCGTGGAAAAAAGTTACTGTTAACAGCAGGTCCAACGTATGAAGCGATTGACCCTGTTCGTTTTATTGGAAACCATTCTTCAGGTAAAATGGGATTTGAAATTGCAAAAACAGCTGCTAATTTAGGAGCAGAAGTTTTTTTAATAACGGGTCCATCTCATCAAAAAGTAAATCATTCTTTTATTCATCGGGTTGATGTAAAGTCAGCTCAAGAAATGTATGACGCTTGTCATACGTACTATGCAGCGGTAGATATTGCAATTTTGTCCGCAGCTGTAGCAGATTACAAACCGAAAAATATTGCGACTCAAAAAATAAAAAAGACAGATTCAACGTTAACTATAGCATTAGAACCTACAAAAGATATTTTAAAATCTTTAGGAGCTATTAAGAAAAAGCAGTTTTTGGTTGGCTTTGCATTGGAAACAAATAATGAAGTTGAAAATGCTAAAAATAAAATTAACCGCAAAAACTTGGATTTAATTGTCTTAAATTCGTTACAAGATAAAGGTGCTGGTTTTGCAACTGATACTAATAAGATTACGATTATTGATGCTGATTTTAACCTAAAGTCATTCGATTTAAAATCGAAAAAGGAAGTATCGGTAGATATAATTAACGAGGTTCTTAAAAGAATTTCATAAAATTATAATCTCGAGTTTTATTGAAAAGTAGAATATTTTGTACTTTGAAGATAAAAACGTAGTTTTCGAGAGGTTTTTAAGAGGTTTCGACTGCGCTTGACCTGACAAATTAAAGTATAAAATATGCGTAATTTTTTCTTTTCCTTTTTAATTTTATCATCAGTTTTTAATACTCAGTCGCAAGAGCTAAACGCTTTAGTAACTATAAATACTGATAAAATTCAGAGCAGTAATAAACAGGTTTATGAAACACTAGAAAAATCATTAACTGAGTTTATTAATGAAAAGCAATGGACAAATAAAAAATTCAAACAACAAGAACGTATTAATTGTGCGTTTACAATTATTGTCAATGAGCAAAATGGTAATAATTTTAGTGCAAGTTTACAAATACAATCTACGCGACCAGTATATAATTCAAGTTACGCAACACCTGTTTTGAATATTAATGACACTAATTTTAATTTTCGTTACAGTGAATTTGCTCCGTTGATTTTTAATCCAAATACATACGATTCTAATTTGGTCTCAACAATTGCATTTTACGTGTATATAATTTTGGGAGTTGATGCTGATACTTTTGCTTTAAAAGGAGGAACAAATCATCTCAAACAAGCTGAAAGAGCTATGTTACAAGCACAATCTAATGGAGAAAATGGTTGGCAGAATCAAGTAGGTAAACAAAATCGTTTTGCTTTGATTGATAATTTATTGTCATCTAAATTCAGTCCTTTACGAAGTATTTATTATGAGTATCACAGAAACGGATTTGATAATTTCGGAGAGAATAAAGAGGCAGCTAAAGAAGCTATTGAAAAAAATGTAATTGCGTTAGATAAACTACACAATGTTACCATAGGAAACTATATGATTCGTGTTTTCTTAGATGCTAAAGGAGATGAAATTTCAAATGTTTTTTCAGATGGTAAACCAACAAGTAATACACCTAAAATGCTTAGTGTATTAGAAAAAATTTCGCCTACTTATAAAGATAAGTGGAAGAAAATTAAATAAATTGAAACTAAGTAGTATCGTTTTTTTAACGCTTCTTTCACCCATTATGTTATATGTAATTTTGAAGGAATAGTAGATTGCGGTATAAATAAGATAGATTTTTTCTTGCAAGGTTTTGTGCTTTAAATAATTTTGATTGATATTCTTTTTCTATAAAGAAAAAAACAATAAACTTCCGTTCTTTTTAAAGCAATTTATTTCATTCAAAATCCTTACTTTTATTCTTTTAAAGAATATAATTTGCTGACACATTTATCTATACATAATTACGCGTTAATCAATCAGTTATCGATTGATTTCACAAAAGGTTTATCAATAATAACTGGTGAAACCGGAGCAGGGAAATCCATTTTATTGGGCGCCTTGGGCTTGGTGATGGGAAATCGAGCCGATTTATCCTCATTAAAAAACACAGATAAGAAATGTGTAATAGAAGCAAAATTTGCTATTGAAGGATATTCTTTACACCGGTTATTTGAAAAGCTTGATATTGATTATGAAGCAGAAACCATTATTCGTAGAGAAATATTACCATCAGGTAAGTCAAGAGCATTTGTAAACGATAGCCCTGTAAATTTATCAGTTTTAACAGCTTTAAAAAGAAAGCTGATCGATATTCATTCTCAACATCAAACCTTAGAATTATCAGATACAGGATTTCAGTTTTCTGTTATTGATGCATTAGCTAAAAATCAAACTAAAATAGCTTCTTATAAAAGAGGATTACATAAATACTCTTCGTTAAATAAAGAACTTAAAGCTCTTCAAAAAGAAACTGAAAAATCTAATGAGCAGTATGAGTATAATTTGCACTTGTTTAACGAATTAGAAGAAGTAAGTTTAAAAGAGGGGGAGCAAGAAGTTTTAGAAGAAAAATTAGAGAGATTAAATAATATTGAAGAGATAAAGTTGAATTTATCTGAAGCATTACAAATTTCGATTAATGAAGAAGTCGGACTTCAAAGTTTATTTCTTTCATTAGAAAATAATTTACAAAAAATAAGTTCATACTCTAAAAATTACGAGGAGTTATCAAATAGAATTACAAGTATTAAGATTGAGTTAGATGATGTTATTTCTGAATTAGAAAGCGCTAATGAACAAGTAGAATTTAATCCGAATGAAATTGAGGAATTAAATGATAGATTGCAATTGATTTATAATTTACAAAAGAAACATTCTGTAGAGTCTATTAAAGAATTACTAGCTATTCATGAATCATTATCGGAAAAAGTAGCCCAGGTTGAGGGAGCAGGAACATTAATTGAAGCAAAAAATGTTGAAATTAATGAAGTAGCAAAAAAGTTAGATGAAGTTGCTGCTATGATTACTAAATCGAGAAATAAAGCAATTCCTAAATTGCAAAAAGAATTGGAATATTTATTAGCGGAATTAGGAATGCCAAATGCTCGTTTTTCAATAGAATTAAGTATTTCGGAAGATTATTTTACGAATGGAAAAGATAATTTATCCTTCTTATTCTCAGCAAATAAAGGAGGTAATTTCGGTGAACTTAAAAAAGTAGCTTCAGGAGGAGAGTTATCTAGAATTATGTTATCGATAAAGAAAATTTTATCTGAAAACACCCAATTACCTACGATTATTTTTGATGAGATTGATACTGGAGTTTCAGGTGAAGTATCAAACAAAATAGCAAAAATTATGCAAGATATGGGAGCAAGCATGCAGGTAATAACCATTACGCATTTACCCCAAATTGCAGCAAAAGGATTACAACATTATAAAGTGTATAAAGGAGAAGAGAAAGGCGTTACGACCTCAAATTTAAAACTGTTGTCTAAAGACGAACGCATAGTTGAAATTGCTGAAATGTTGAGCGGAAAGGACATCTCTGACAGCGCACTAATACATGCAAAAGAATTATTAAATTAAAAGTATATTTGTTTAACAAACGTACAACGATAGACAAAAAACAACATAAATATGTATAATTTATTAAAGGGTAAAAAAGGAATTATTTTTGGAGCATTAGATGAAAATTCTATTGCATGGAAAGTTGCAGAACGTGCACATGAAGAAGGAGCAGAGTTTGTATTAACGAATGCGCCTATTGCTATGCGTATGGGACAGATTAAAGAATTAGCTGCCAAAACTGGATCTGAAATTATACCTGCAGATGCCACTTCTATGGATGATTTAACAAATTTAGTTGAAAAATCTATGGAAATTTTAGGAGGAAAAATTGATTTTGTTTTACACTCAATTGGTATGTCTGTAAATGTTCGTAAAGGACGTCATTATACCGATTCTAAGTATGATTTTACAACGAAAGGATGGGATGTTTCTGCCGTTTCTTTTCATAAAGTAATGAATGTTTTATATAATAAACAAGCTATGAATGAATGGGGAAGTATTGTTGCATTAACATATATGGCAGCTCAAAGAGTATTTCCGGATTATAATGATATGGCTGATAATAAAGCCTATTTAGAGTCTATTGCTCGTAGTTTTGGGTACTTCTTTGGACGTGATCATAAAGTACGTGTAAACACAATTTCTCAATCACCAACACCAACTACTGCAGGCCAAGGAGTAAAGGGATTTGATGGGTTTATTTCATATGCTGAAAAAATGTCTCCATTAGGGAATGCAACAGCATTAGAATGCGCAGATTACACGATTTCTATGTTTTCTGATTTAACTAAAAAAGTAACACTTCAAAACTTATTTCATGATGGAGGATTTTCTAATATGGGAGTTAGTGAAGCTGTAATGGATAAATTTACTGAAGAGTAATATTTGAATCATAAAAACAAAAAAAATGCAAATCGTTAGATTTGCATTTTTTATTTATAATTATTAAATATGAATACTGTTTTACATATTGAAAAGGAATTAGAACCTTTAAGAAAACAATTAAAAGAACATGCTTTATATACATCATTGAAAAATATAGATGATATCAAATTATTTATGGAGTCTCATGTTTTTGCAGTTTGGGATTTTATGTCGTTGCTAAAAGCATTACAGCAAAGGTTAACTTGTGTTAGTTTACCCTGGATTCCTGTAGCAAATTCAAAAACAGCACGATTTATTAATGAAATTGTATTATGCGAAGAAACAGATGAAAATGAATTAGGAGAGCCTAAAAGTCATTTCGAAATGTATATTGATGCAATGCAACAAGCTGGAGCTAATACTTCTGAAATAACAACTTTTATATCTAATTTGATTGAAGAGAAAAACATTAAGGATATATTAAATGACAGTATAGTTATTGATGAAGTGAAAGAATTTATATCATTTACATTCGATGTTATTGGTACTTTAGAACCTCATATTATAGCTTCTAGTTTTACATTTGGTAGAGAAGATGTAATTCCTGATATGTTTTTTGAAATAGTTAAGAATACAGAAAATAAAGAAAGTTTAAGTTATAGTAAATTAACTTATTATTTAAAAAGGCATATTGAATTAGATGGTGATGAACATGGACCTCTATCATTACGAATGATAGAAGAATTATGTGGAGAGGATCAACAAAAGTGGGATGATGTACTGTATTATGCAAAACAATCTTTGCAAAAACGCATTAATCTTTGGAACGGTATTGCTGAAAAAATTAATAAAGGTATTTTAGTAGAATGAAATTGAAATTTTCGATAATTATCCCAGTTTACAATCGTCCACAAGAGATTGATGAATTATTAGATAGTCTTATTAGACAAGATTTTCAAGATAATTTTGAAGTGATTATTGTAGAAGATGGTTCGCAAGATTCTTCAGAAAATATTGTTGAGAAATATAAATCACAATTAAATTTAAACTATTTTTTTAAGGATAATAGTGGAGCAGGAGCGAGTCGTAATTTTGGAATGCAACAAGCTACTGGTAATTATTTTCTTATTCTAGATTCAGATGTAATTGTTCCTCATCAGTATTTATCGGAAGTTAAAAAAGGATTACAAGAAAATTATACAGATGCCTTTGGAGGCCCTGATGCTGCACATCAAAGTTTTACTCCGTTGCAAAAAGCAATTAACTATTCAATGACATCAGTATTAACGACAGGTGGAATTAGAGGTAAGAAAAATGGAGTTGGTAAATTTCAACCACGCAGTTTTAATTTAGGGCTATCGCAGATAGCTTTTAGTAAAACAAAAGGTTTTACTCAGATGAAAACAGGAGAAGATATTGATCTTACTTTTCGTTTATGGGAAAATGGATTTGAAACTCAGTTAATTGAAAATGCATTTGTATATCATAAGCGAAGAAGCACAATTAAACAGTTTTTTAAACAAACATTCTCTTTTGGTACAGCTAGACCAATTTTAAATAAAAAGTATCCAGAAACAGCTAAAATCACTTATTGGTTTCCTAGTTTATTTATTCTTGGATTAGATTTAAGTATAATTCTAAGCTTCTTTGGTTATTGGCAGTTTATAGCTTTCTACGGATTTTATTTTTTATTGATATTTATAGATTCTGTTATCCAAAACAAAAGTTTAAAAGTAGCTTTATTAAGTATTGGAACAACGGCGACTCAGTTTTATGGTTACGGATTGGGTTTTTTAGAATCTAAGTTCTTAAAAAAGTAAACGTCATTACGAGGAAGAATGATGAAGTAATCTTTTTTAATAAACAGATTGCATCATTTTATTCGCAATGACGATTAAACTAAACAAGTTCAGTTTAATGAAAAGATTAAATAATATCTAAAATACTTTCAGGTGGTCTACCAATAACAGCTTTATTACCATTTATGACGATCGGACGTTCTATTAATTTAGGATTATCAACCATTGCTTTTATAATTTCAGTATCAGACAATTCTTTTCCTTTAAACTCTTCTTTCCATATTTTTTCATTCTTACGAACTAGTTGAATAGGTGATATGTTTAGTAAACCGATAATTTCTTTTAATTCACTTTCAGTAGGAGTGTTTTCTAAGTACTTTACAACTTCAAACTCTTTTTCTGAGTTTTCTAAAATTTCAATTCCACAGCGAGATTTACTGCATCTATTATTGTGATATATTTTTATCATTTTTAATGTTTTATTATTTAATACTTAATAATCTACAAAGTATCAGAATTCTTCTCTTTTTGACCGTTCATCATTAAGTAAGATTTTAAGAAAGGGTTTATATTTCCATCCATTACTGCGTCTACATTTCCTGTTTCATGCCCTGTACGTACATCTTTTACTAATTTATAAGGATGCATTACATAATTACGAATTTGACTTCCCCATTCTGTTTTTAGTTTTCCTGCTTCAATATTTTCTCTGGTAGCTAGTCTTTTTTGTAATTCAATTTCATACAGTTGCGATTTCAGCATTTTTAAAGCAGTTGCTCTATTATCGTGTTGTGAACGCGAGTTAGAACATTGAATTTGAATACCACTTGGTTTGTGTGTTAATTGAACTTTGGTTTCAACTTTATTTACATTTTGCCCACCAGCACCACTAGAACGAGCCGTGACAATTTCGATATCAGCAGGGTTTATTTCTATTTCAATGGTATCATCTGCAACTGGGTAAACATATACCGATCCAAAAGTAGTATGTCGTTTACCATTACTATCAAAAGGAGAAATTCGAACCAGACGATGCACTCCGTTTTCACCTTTTAACCATCCAAAGGCATAATCGCCATCAAATTCTATAGTAACTGTTTTTACTCCTGCGACATCACCAGCTTGATAATTCAACGTTTTTAATTTAAAACCTTGTTTTTCTGCCCACATGGTATACATACGCATAAGCATTTCTACCCAATCACAACTTTCAGTACCTCCAGCACCGGCAGTTATTTGAATAGTTGCACTTAAACTATCACCTTCTTCAGAAAGCATATTTTTAAACTCAATATCTTCTAAAAAAACTGTAGTTTTTTCAAATTGTTCAATTACTTCGTTCTCATCAACATCATCTTCTTTATAAAAATCATATAAAATGCTAAGATCTTCATTCATTGAAATTACGGAGTTATAATCGTTAACCCATTTCTTTTTAAAACGGAGAGACTTCATTACAACTTCAGCTTCTTTTGGATTGTTCCAAAAATTAGGATCAACAGTTTTTTCTTCTTCATTACTAATTTCAATTAACTTCTTGTCAATGTCTAAATATGACTTTAGTTTAACAATACGCTCTGAAATGTTTTTTAATTGTTCTTGTGTTACCATAATTCTCACAAAAATAAGTTAAAATTAATGACTTAATCCTATGAGATTTGAAATACCTAAAAGGATTTTTATATTTTTATAAAAATATTTAAAAGATGAAACAGCTAACTACTTTAATTTTGTTATTATTCTTTTCATTTACTGGGTTTTCTCAATTTTTTGAAGGAAAGAAAGGGATTACAGAGTATAATGGATACTTTTCTTTTTATTATGATGAAAGTGAAGACAAGATCTTTTTAGAAGTAGATAAAATTGATAAAGAGTTTTTATACGTAACCGCATTATCACAAGGTATAGGTTCTAACGATATTGGCTTAGACAGAGGGCAATTAGGTGATGGAGTTGTTGTTAAATTTATAAAAGCAGGAAATAAATTATTACTAATTCAACCGAATCAAAATTTTAGAGCGATAACCAATAATAAAGAAGAAAAGCAATCTGTAAAAGAAGCATTTGCTAAATCGGTTTTACATGGATTTATAATTAAAGAAACCAAAGGTGGAAAATACTTAGTAGATGCAACTGATTTTTTTATCAGAGATGCTCATGGAGTAATTAATACACTTTCTCGAAATAAACAAGGAAATTATAAATTAAATAAAAGCAAAAGTGCTTTTTATATAGAGAGAACTAAAGCCTTTCCTAAAAACGTAGAATTTGATGTAATGCTCACTTTTTCTGGAAATCCAAAAGGTTATAAAGTTAGAAGTGTTACACCAGATGCGTCTAATATTACGATACATCAACATCATTCTTTTGTAGAATTGCCGGATGGTAATTATAAACCAAGAAAATATGATCCACGTTGTGGTTCTTGGCAAATGACATATATGGATTATGCAACGCCAATAGATGAACCAATTGTTAAAAGATATATTTATCGCCATCGATTAGAAAAGAAAAACCTTACAGCGCAAATTAGTGAAGCTAAAGAACCAATTATTTATTATTTAGATAGAGGTACACCAGAGCCAGTTCGTTCAGCATTATTAGAAGGTGGACGTTGGTGGAATCAAGCTTTTGAAGCAGCTGGATACAAAGATGCTTTTCAAGTTAAAATGTTACCAGAAGGAGCAGACCCTTTAGATGTTCGTTATAATATGATTCAATGGGTACACCGGTCTACACGTGGTTGGAGTTATGGAGGTAGTATTTCTGATCCAAGAACAGGAGAAATTATTAAAGGGCATGTAAGTTTAGGTAGTTTACGAATTCGTCAAGATTTTTTAATTGCTCAAGCGTTACAAGCACCCTATAAATTTAATGATACAGATGATAAATTTGCGTTAGAAATGGCAATTGCTAGAATTCGTCAGTTATCAGCACACGAAATTGGTCATACATTAGGTTTTGCACATAACTTTGCAGCAAGTACAAAGAATAGAAATTCTGTGATGGATTATCCACATCCACAGTTAAGTTTAAAGAATGGGAAAATTGATTTTTCAAAAGCATATGATACTAAAATAGGAGCATGGGATAAAGTAACAGTTGCTTATGCATATCAAGATTTTGTTGGTGATGAAAAACTACAAATGAATAAAATTTTAGAAGATGCTTTTGCAAAAGGATTTCGTTTTATTACAGATGCAGATGCTAGACCAAAAGGAAGCGCACATGCCTATGCTCATTTGTGGGACAATGGATCAAGTGCCTCTGATGAATTAGAAAATGTATTAGCGATAAGAAAAAACGCAATCAATAATTTTTCAACAGATAATATTAGAAGTAAAACACCATATGCTGTTTTAGAAGATGTATTTGTTCCGTTGTATTTTTATCATCGTTTTCAAACAAATGCTACATCTAAATTAATAGGAGGATTAGATTATACATATGCTGTTAAAGGTCAAAAGGAATTGATTGTAAAAAGAGTTGATGGAATAACAGAAAGAAAAGCATTGAAAGCATTATTAAAAACAATTAATGTTGATGAAATAGCGATCCCAAAACGATTATTAGCTTTATTTCCGCCAAGAGCCTATGGTTATAATAGAACTAGAGAAAGTTTTAAAAGTAAAACTGGAGTTGCTTTCGATCCATTCGGAGCTGTGCAAACAGCAACGCAATTCTCATTAAGTTTTTTATTACATCCAGATCGTGTAAATCGGTTAGTACAGCATAAAAGTTTAGATGCAAGTCAATTAGGGTTAGAGGAAGTTTTAGATGAGCTGGTTAAAACCTCTTTTGAAAATAAATTTAAAGACACTTATCACCAAGCATTACAAGAAATTGTAAAAACGGAAGTTTTAAATTCTATGTTTACACTAACGACAGATAAAAATATTTACTTGCAAGTTAAAGCTATTGTTAATGAAAAAATAAATGAGATTACTCAAGGCATAAGAAAGAAAAGAAAGATGAGTTCGATTGATATTCAGTATATTCAAATGATTTCTGATTTTAAGAAAAATCCATCGAAGTATGTAAAAGAAGTAGCTCCAAAAATCCCTGATGGTTCGCCTATAGGAACGAATTATAAATATTAATTAGTAAAAAATTATATGGAAATAAATTTAATAAGCGACACAGTTACCAAGCCAACAAAAGGAATGATGGAGGCAATGATGAATGCTAAGGTTGGTGATGATGTTTTCGGTGCAGACCCAACGGTAAATGCATTACAAGAAAAAATGGCTAAAATGTTTAATATGGAAGCTGCGTTGTTTTTTCCTTCGGGAACGATGGCAAATCAAGTTGCTATTAAAATACACACGCAACCAGGAGATAAAATGTTTTGTGATAAATGGGCACACGTATATAATTACGAAGGCGGAGGAGCTGCTTTTAACTCGGGAGTTACGTCTCATTTAATTGATGGAGTTAGAGGAATGTTTACTGCAGACCAATTACGAAAAGCAGTTACTGGTAGAGGAGATATCCATGTTCCGTTTAATAGATTGGTTTGTATTGAAAATACGACGAATAAAGGAGGAGGAGCTTGTTGGGATTTTGAGGAGTTAAAAAAAATTCAGCAAGTAGCAAAGGATAATGATTTAGGGTATCATTTAGATGGCGCTCGTTTGTTTAATGCATTGGTAGCTAAAAATGAATCGACAGAACAGTACGGAGAGTTATTTGATACCATTTCTATTTGCTTATCAAAAGGATTAGGAGCGCCTGTGGGTTCTGTTTTAATAGGTACTAAGCAACATATTGAAAAAGCATTACGTGTGCGTAAGTTATTTGGAGGCGGAATGAGACAAGCAGGTTTTTTGGCAGCGGCAGCAATTTATGCTTTAGATAATCAGGTAAGTCGTTTAGCAGAAGATCATGAAAAAGCACAACAGATAGGGGAGGTTTTAGAAAATTGTTCTTATGTAATAGCCGTTGAGCCTATTGAAACCAATATCATTATTTTTTATGTAAATGAAGCTATTGACCCGATGGATTTTATCAATAAAATGGAAGAAAAAGGGATTCTATTAATCTCTATGGGAGAAGGGAAAATACGTATTGTTACGCATTTAGATTTTACGAAGGATATGTTAGTTGTTTTATTGAATGAATTAAAAAAGTTCAACTAAAAGTAGATTCGTACAATCGGTGAAATTGGTGAAGTGTAAATACTTTTATTTTCAATATATAAAACATCATAACGCACACCTAACGAAAAATTACCTGTTCTATAGGCAATTCCTAAATATAGAGCAGGGTAATTATAATTGTCACTTATAGCGCTAAAACTTCTACTCACAAAAAGATGTTCGTATTCTCCTGATAATTGTATTTCATCAAAGGGGTTGTATAAAGAAATAATACTACCACTAAAAATGTTTGATTTTAAATTGTTTCTTTTATTATATAAATATCCAGTACCTAAACCTAATGAAAAAGAATCATTAAAATCATAAACAGCACTAGGTGAAATAGAAATAGTAGTATTGTTATTACCAAAACCTAGTCCGAATCCACCACCAAAACGAACATTTTTCCAAAAATCAGATTGTTGAGAATAGATTGTAAAAGAAGATAAGAAAGCAAAAAGTATAATTAATTTTTTCATGAAATGAATTAATTTAAGTCCTCTAATTTCGTTAATTCTTTGTGATTTTTATTTAGTTTTTTTAACATTATTCCATATAGTAAATAATAAAAAACGAATAAAAATAGTAACATAAATACAACAGCGATTGCTTGAGATATTAAATATATAGTTAATAAATTAGAACTATCAATATTTAATTGTTCTGAAGACATAATGGTTTCTATAGCATTGGGTGTGTTTATAATTATTAAGTTAAAAACAATCATTATTAACATCCCTCCAATAATATTATAGTACATATAATATTTAACTGTTTTTCGAGTTCTAATGATTTTTTTCATTAATTTTTTAGTGCTATCTGTTGATGAGATAGAAGTATAGTTTTTATAGAAACAATATAAAAACCCTACAATTATTATTAGATTAAAATAGAATACAGAATCTAAAAGACCCATCATATTTAAATCTTCATAAACCTTTATATGTTCTGTTTTTGAAAAACAAAAGTTCAATAAAATCCAAAAGGAAAATTCTAATATTCCAATAATAAAAATCCATTTTACTATTGATGATGACTTGGAATGCGCCATTTTATAAATATCAACTTTAGAAACAGTGTCTGTTTCTTCAGGTTGATTATCCCATGCTTTTTTATATTTATCTAAATCCATTGATTATGGGTTTAATACTTTTTTTAATTTATCTTTTGCTCTGTTCATTTTAACTCGGGCATTAACTTCACTAATACCTAAAGTTACCGATATCTCTTTGTAAGGTTTATCTTCTAAATATAAAAAGATAAGCGCTTTGTCAATATCATTTAGTTTACGAATCGCATTGTATAATGCTTTTAATTGTAATTCTTCGGTTTCATCATAATCTATAGCTTTAATTTTAAAAGCATAGTCGGTAATATCTTGAGTTTTTACAGTTCTCGTGGATTTCCGGTATAAAGAAATAGCAGTATTTAAAGCAACTCGATACATCCAAGTACTAAATTTAGCTTCTCCTCTAAACTTACTATAGTTTTTCCATAGCTGAATTGTTATTTCTTGAAACAAATCATTATGAGCATCTTGATTTGTGGTGTAAAGCCTACATATCTTGTGCACAATGTTTTGATTCGCCTCGAAATCAGATAAAAATTTATTTTCTAGTTCCTTTTCCACTAAATTTAATACAGTTGATCAGTTATAAGTAGCTCAAAAATACGAATTGTTACAGTTCATCCTAAAAAAAATACAATTGAGTTCTTTTTAGTTTTAAAAAAGCGAGATCAGAAGCATCTTTGTAGTGTATTTAACCAATAAAAACAGAAAAGATGAAATTTTTAAAAGCAACTTTAATAATAGTATTATTCTTTATAGCAGGAAAATTAACTGCTCAAAATAACACAATAACAGCAATGGTTATAAATGCTACTTCAAACGAAGGAAAAGTAAGTTATGCTTTATATACTGAAGAAAGCTTTATGAAAGAACCAATACATGCAAAGTCTTCTGAAATAAAAGAAGGGAAAAGTGTGGTTGTTTTTAAAAACATTCCTGTAGGTGAATACGCTATTATTTGTTATCATGACAAAAACAGTAATGATAAAATGGACTTTCAACCTAACGGTATGCCAATAGAAGATTACGGGGTTTCAACAAATAAGATTAATCGTTTTGGGCCACCTGTATTTGAAGATGCTAAATTCACGATTGGTGATAAAGATGTATCTTTAGAAATCAAATTTTAGTAATTAAAAAGAATAGAAAATGAAGTCTGCAAAAGGTGTTTTTACTTTAGAGAAAATAAAAGAGGGAGTGATTGCTTGCTTAAAAATTACTTTAATATTTGGACTGTTTTTTATGTTCATAAATCAACAATTCACATTAAAAGATATAGCCTTTACATTTTTTGTCTCAGCAATGTATTCTTTTGGATTAGGATTGGGAAATGGTTTTTTAAATGATTATTTAAGTACACAATGGAGCTGGGTTACTGAAACAAATAAACGAGTTTGGGCAGGTATAATAGGAACTGTTTTGTATACTGTTCCTGTAATATTAGGAATTCACTATTTCTTGTTTTTTATTCTAAAAGATAATCACCCGAAGTACTTTTTTTCTGAAAGAATGATTTGGAATCACTTATTCTGGATAATTTTTGCGTTTGCAATATCGGCTTTCTTACATGCACGTGGTTTTATGAAAAACTGGAAGGCATCAATAAAACAAGAAACTACACAGCATGAAATTGTAGCGAAGACAGAAACAGCAAAATTTGAGACTTTAAAAAACCAGATAGATCCACATTTTTTATTCAATAGCTTAAATGTATTAACTTCTTTAATCGGAGAAAATCCAAAGCAAGCAGAAAAATTTACAACCAAACTATCTAAAATTTACAGATATGTTTTAGAGCAACGTAATAAAGAGTTAATTCCGTTAGAAGAAGAACTCAGATTTGCTAGAGCGTATATGGAATTATTACAAATGCGGTTTGAAGATGCAGTACAATTTAATATACCTAGTGAGGTAAGCAATTCAGAATTAAAAATTGTGCCATTATCATTACAATTGCTATTAGAAAATGCAGTAAAACATAATGTGGTATCATCATCAAAACCATTAGAGATAAATATTTTTGAAGAAAATGGTTTTTTAAAGATTAGTAACAATATCAACCCTAAAGAAACTCTAGGGAAAAGTACGAAGGTTGGATTGAGAAATATTGCAGATCGTTATGGTTTAATAACCAGTAAATGTGTAGAAATAACAAGTAATAATAAAACATTTACAGTGAGTTTACCACTGTTAACAAAAACTAATAATATGTCGTTCGATACTAATAATATAGAAAACAGTAAATATGTTAGAGCTGTTGAAAGAGTAGAGAAATTAAAGGAGTTTTATCAAAATTTAGCATCATACTGTATTGTAATTCCTTTTTTAATTTTTATCAATTTAAGATTTTCGCCACAATTTCATTGGTTTTGGTTTCCGATTTTTGGATGGGGAATAGGGTTAACGTTTCATTTCTTAGAAGTTAATAATTATAATATTTTCTTAGGAAAAAATTGGGAAGATCGAAAGATTAAAGAAATGATGAATGATGATAAAAACTATAAGTAAGATGGAAAGGGTGTATACAGAAGAGCAAAAGTATGTACTAGCAAAGAAAAGAATAAAAAAAGTTAAAGGGTTCTATACACACTTAACAATTTACTGTATAGTTATACCAATAATTATTTTTGCAAACTTAAATTTTGAACCGCACTTTCATTGGTTTTGGTTTTCTGTAATAGGTTGGGGAACAGGTCTCTTTTGCCACTGGTTAAATGTTTTTGGATTTAGTAAAATAGGTTTTGGAAAAAACTGGGAAGATCGTAAGATTAAAGAAATATTGGAAGAGGATAATAAAACTAAATAAGATGGAAATAAATTATATAGAAGAACAAAAGTATACACAGGCCAAAAAGAGAGTAGAAAAAATAAAAGGGTTTTATATTCATACTTTTGTAACAATTATAGTAATCGCTTTTTTAATTTTTATCAATTTAAGATTTTCGCAAGAATTTCATTGGTTTTGGTTTCCTCTTTTCGGAATGGGCTTAGGATTATTTTTTCACTGGTTAGGCGTTTTTGGATCTCATTTATTATTTGGCAAAGACTGGGAAAAAAAACAGATAGAAAAATATATGGACAATAATAAACTTTAAAGATGGAAATAATAGATAATTACACAGAGGAACAAAAGTATATACTAGCAAAAAAACGAGTAGAAAAAATAAAAGGATTTTATATTCATTTCGCTGTTTATGTAGCTGTCAATATTTTTATATCAGGAATCATAGTTTTTGGATTAACGAATGATAGTGATAGCGAATATAATTTTGCAGAAGCAATTACGCACTTCGGAACTTATTCAACATGGTTGTTTTGGGGAATAGGGTTGTTCTTTCATTGGTTAGGAGTTTTTGGATCTAATTTATTTTTCGGTAAAGATTGGGAGAAGAAACAGATAGAAAAATATATGGATGATTCTAAATTTTAAAGATGGAATTAAAAAAGAAAAATAATGCTTATAAACAAGCAGAGAAAAGAATAAAAAGGATCAGAAATTTTTTCAACCACTTGCAAGTATTCGCAATTATGATGGTTATTCTATTGATTTTTTCAAATACTATATTTAATTTTTTTGAAAGTCATATTCATAATCCAGGCACATTAAAATGGGCGAGAGCTAATGTTTGGGTAAACTGTTTACTATGGGGTTTTGGAGTTCTAATCCACGGTATTTATGTTTTTAAATATAAAATTACTTTTATAGAGAAATGGGAAAATGAAAAAGTAGATGAATTAATGAATAAAACAGAATAATACGATGGAATCAAAAAATAAATCAGAAAAATATTTAATAGCACAAGAAAGAGTTAACAAAATTAAAAAATTTTACAAACACTTGGTGGTATATATACTTGTAAATTTGTTTTTCATAGGAAGAAGAATTTATAGTGATATTAGACATGAAGGTTCGGTTATAGATGCTTTTTTAGATCTTGACAATTATCGTCTTTTCTTTTGGTGGGGAATCGCTTTATTAATACATGCATTTATTGTATTTGGTAAAGAGAATTTATTCAGTAAAAACTGGGAAGAACGTAAGGTTAAAGAATACATGGATAAGAATTAATTTAAGGAACGTATGAATGTTATTATAATAGAGGATGAGAAACCCGCAGCAAGACGTTTAAATAGAATGCTTTCGGTATTAAATATTGAAGTTAAAACCATGTTGCATTCTGTTGAAGAATCTATTAATTGGTTTCAAGATAATAAACATCCAGATTTAATATTTTTAGATATTCAGTTATCGGACGGATTATCTTTTGAGATATTTGAAGAAATAGAAGTGAAATCTGCTATTATTTTTACAACCGCTTATGACGAGTATGCGTTAAAAGCTTTCAAATTAAATTCAATTGATTATTTATTAAAACCGCTTGATGAAGATGAATTAATGGTTGCGGTAGCCAAGTTTAAAGAGAATCATCCAAAACAATCTGATATACAAGTTAATATTGATGATATTAGAAAATTATTAATCAATCCTGTTGATAGAAAATTTAAAAAGCGTTTTACAATTAAAGTAGGTCAGCATATAAAAATTATACATGTAGACGAGATCGAATGCTTTTATTCAGAGAATAAATCAACATATATTCATACAAACACGAATAGAAACTATTTAATAGATTATTCTTTAGAGCATTGGCAAGAACAATTAAATCCTGAACAATTTTTTAGAGTAAACAGAACTTTTATAATTCATATGAATGCGATAAAAGATATTATATCGTACACAAATTCTCGTTTAAAGTTAGTATTACATTCTTATACAGAAACAGAAATAATAGTAAGTAGAGAGCGTGTAAAAGAGTTTAAAAATTGGATTGAATAATACAAAACAACCTCTCCGTAATTACGAGGAGGCGTGACGTAGTAATCTGTGTTTATATAATGAGATTGCTTCACTTCGTTCGCAATGACAAATTATTACTCCTTTGCTTTTATAAAATCAGAAATTAAATAACTAATGAATTTCCCTACTTGATTTATAGCAGAAGGATCTTGCATTACAGCAGGAGAACCTTCGCAGATATGAATATAACTAGCATTTGTGTTTTTAGCAAAGTAATAAACAAACTCTCTAGTTTGTTGAGGTGTAAATCCGCTTGGTGTCATAGCGCTACTCGGAAAATTCTGAATACAATCTAAATCTATTTCTATACCAAAAGGTTGCTCTTGAATAAAGTTTTGAGCACGTAATAATTCGTTTTCAAACGGAATTGACTTATATACTTCTAACTCTTCATACGTATTATAATCAATATTAGTATTGCTATGAATATAGTCGTAAACATATTGAGGTGTGTAATTTTCATGCAACCCAAACATAAAGTACTTATCTAAATACTTGTGTTCAATAGCATAAGAAAATCCGTTACCACTGTGGCGTTCTTCTAATTGACGTAAATCGGTATGCGCATCTAAATTGATAACATTTATAGGTTGATTTTTCCCTTCAGATAATCCTTTTAAATTTCCGTAAGAGTTATTGTGTCCGCCACCAATTACAATCGGAATTTTATTAGATTCGATAATTACTTTAATAATAGCTGATAATTCTTTATCAATAGCTTTTACTAATAAATCGCCTTTTTCCCTGTCAGAACCATCAAAATTTGAAACATCATTTAGATAATCTAAATACCCTAAAACAAGAATGTCTTTTCCGTTGATAAACTGATTTTCTTGAGTGTTTAAAAATGATTTCAAAGCTGGGGTAAAAGCAGTATGCGCGCCACCATTTCCGTAATTCATCTTTACACCAATATCTTCTGGAACCCCAATAATAACAAAGTTAGCAGAAGAGCTTCGAAGTTCTTCAATAGCAGAAATTGTTTGTACAGATTGTCCTACTTTTGTTTCTCCTTCTCGTGGATTCACAAAATTATTAATGTTATTTTGATTGAATATTCTAAGCATAATTTTTAAGTTCTTTTAAAAAGATAATTGTTATTATGAGTAAAGCGAGGGAATCATGAATTATGAGATCTCTTCACTTAATAAAGACTAACGTTATACATAGTGTTACTAAACGTTTTTATTCCGTAGTAATTATTCCGTCAGCTATTTCTTGTTCATTCGGTTTTTCAAACCAATTTTCCATAAAGTTAAAGTTTTCTTGACTTACTTCAAATTCGAATGTAGCTCCTTTCTCATTATTTCTTTTCATTACTCTTTTAAGTCGAGTTTCTTTTGATATATCCAAAAAATGAATTTTTATTTGGTATCCATTTGATTTGGCAAATTTTCTAAACTTTTCTCTATGTTCATATTTTGATAATCCTAAGTCAAGAATAGAATCAGTTTTTGTATTCTCCAACTGTTGAACTAACTCCATTATCATTTTTTCTGCTCTATCAATTCTTTCGAGAAACCATTCCAGTCCATCAGTCGATTTTTTATCAGCAAGAAATAATGTGTTATTCCATTTGTCAATTGAAAAAATAATTCCATTGATTTTTATTTTCAATTCGTTTGAGTAAGTGGTTTTTCCAGAACCTGTATTTCCAACTATTAAGTGAATCATTTTTGTGTTTTATCAAATGGTAGACAACGTTTGGTGTAAGTAAAGACATGTTTTTTTTGAAAGTCTGATCTTCCGCACGAAAATTAAACTTCATAAAAAAACACGAACCTTTGATAAAGTTAAAATTAGCTATTTTTTTACACTTTGTTAGCATTTCGTTGTGTTATTTACTTCAATTATTCTACCTACTTTTATTCAAATTCAGCGTTGTTTTTGGAGTTTAAAAATCCTAATTTGTAGTCAAAATTTCGTTTCCGTAAACTAGTTCATCAATCTTCGTTGAGGCTCATGGTTTACAAAGTTAAAGAGACTTGTTTTGCACTAGATTTTGATTTAGTCTAATTAATACTTGTTTGTGTATGAAACGTATGGCAGTAAATAAGCACTTTCGTTTGGATTTATCGCTTAGCTAAATATAAAAATTTTGCTTTTACGTTTTTTACTTATACGGCATATTTTATATTTAACATACTTTGTTGATATACACCGAACTTTGAGT
>CBDTZS010000029.1:0-28376 GCA_965364955.1 uncultured Tenacibaculum sp.
TCAATAGCTTGAATAAATTGTTTCGAAGGTGTATTAGTTAGGTAACTGTATAAATCGTTAATCCACCACTCTTCTATTCCGAATTGAATAATATGTTCTTTTGCATCTTCGTCCATATAGTAACTTCTGAGGCAACCTTCTGAAATAAATCTCATATGTGATGAATGGTCGCCCACGAATAAAAGAATTTCTTTCTTTTTTAATTTCACGAGAGTAAAATATCTCCTTACAACTTCAGCTTCATCATCTGTTAAGGTTATACTTTTTCTAAAATGTGCAATGAGAATATCAATTGGAGTCATTTCTTCTCTATTCTGGTTTTAATGTGTTACAACGTTATTCAGAATATGGTTCTGTTTTAATGAATTCTATTCAGCGTTAGCGAAGTTATTAGAAAATAAGATAAGAATCAAGCTAAATGTATTCAACAAAAAACCCTCACAAAATGTGAGGGTTTATTATTTTTAAACTTGTTATGTTTAACAACATCCACCACCATCGTAGTGAAAAGTAGATTCTGAAAAGAAAATATCATCTCTTCCTAAAGCTTTTAAGGCTGCGGTAGTTTTATCACAAATGGCTAAAGGTTGGTTTTTTAATAAAGTGTGTCCTAATCCATCATCGAAATAATCTTCATCACCATAGTAAATTGCGGCTTTACCGGTAAAAATACACGGTCCGTCTGCTGGCATCGGATCTTTAATTGCTGCAACTTCAATCGATTCAATATAAATTAATTCGTCTGTTGGGTAATTCTTCGGATCTAAAATTCTATACGGTTTTCTCGCTCTAATTTCTATGGTTCCGAAACCAGCATCAGTCAAAGCTTTAACATAATCAGCAATTGATAAACTTCCGCTTAAACACAAAGCACGTAAACGCGCATCGTTACGTAGCTCATCATTCATTGGTTGCTCGCAAGTAGGATCACTCATTACCAATTTTCCATGAGGTTTTAAAACGCGGTACATTTCTTCAATAGCTTTCTTCAAATCGTCTGACTTAAAAATATTGAATAAACAGTTTTGAGCAGCAACATCGATAGAATTATCTTCCACAGGTAAATCCATTGCATCACCTTTACGTAAATCAACAAAATCAGATTTAAACCAATCGTTTTGTTCTTCAGCAATGATAAAGTTTTTGCGCGATGCTTCTAGCATTTCATCTACTACATCTAAACCAATTACACCGCCTTTATTTCTGTTGAAATAAGCGAATTGTAACAATTCCATTCCACCGCCAACACCAACATATAGCATTTTAGGATTGTTAGTTAAATCACGTGCATGAACAGTAGAACCACAACCGTAGTTCATCTCTTGCATAATACGTGGTATTTTTAATCCTGGTAATTCCCATATAGGATTCGTGGTACAGCATAAACCAACATCTGGTGTTAAAGCTGCTTGTTTATATACGTCGTTTGTAGTTTCTAAATAACTCATTTTTATTTTTTTGATTTGTAATTGATGTAACCATCAATTGAGAATATATCTAAACCCTTTGGTAAGAGTAATAAACTTAATAATAAAATTGCTCTATACATTACATGTGATAAATCCCAAATAGGATCTTTAAGTCCGTGCCCAATAGTAACAATAACTAAAACGGATGCTAATGCATATAACGCGTAATCTCTTTTATATCCTAAGATAAGAAAAAAACCTGCAACTAATTCTACTAAAGAAGTGTAATATGCGGTGAAAATCAACAAGAAATCTGGCAATAAACCGGAATAACTACTTAGAAAAAAGTTTTTATATACATTCTCTAATCCGAATTTAAATACTTTTCCAAATCCTTGAAAAAAGAATATAAACCCTAATAATAATCGCATTATTAATACAGCTACTTGTTGATTTCTTTGCACTATAATTGTTTTATTAATTCTTTAAATAATGTAATCATTTTTGGTTCTGCTTTACCTGCAATAGCAATGATTTCTCCAATATCTACTGGTTGTAAATTTTTCGGATCACATTCATCTGTTAAAACAGAGATTGCTGCACAAGTTAAACCTAACTGTTTCGCTACAATTACTTCAGGTACAGTACTCATACCAACGGCATCAGTTTCTAAAATCTGTAACATTCTGTATTCTGCTCTGGTTTCTAATTGTGGTCCCACAACACTTGTGTAAACACCTTCATGCAACTCTATGTCGAATTGTTGAGCGATAACTTTCAGTTGTTCGTTAATTTTTTTTGAATACGGTTCTAGCATGTCTGCGAAAATATTTCCAAAGTCATTAGCACCTTTAAATGCGAGTGGAGAACCTCCTTGTAAATTAATGTGATCTTCAATTAACATTAAATCTCCTTTTTTGTAAGAAAGATTAATCGCTCCAGCAGCATTTGAAATTAATAAAGTAGAAATTCCCAATTCATGCATGGTTCTAATTCCGTAGGTTACTTCCCAAAGATTATAACCTTCATATACATGAAAACGACCAGACATTACCAATACTTTTTTACCAGATAAGTTTCCGTAAATTAATTTTCCAGAATGGAACTCAACAGTTGCTTGCGGAAAATTAGGGATATCAGTATAGGCAATTTCTTTTTCTATTTCAATTTCGTCAACTAATTTCCCTAAACCAGTTCCTAGTACAATTCCAACTTGTGGATTTGTAATTCCGTTAGCTTTTAAATAATCTGTTGTTTCTTGTAATTGTTGTTTTTTCATATGTGTTGTTAGTCATTACGAGGGCAACATAAGAAGCAATCTTTTTCTAATGAGATTACTTCATCTTATTCGTAATGCCGTTTATTTTAAAAAGTGAGCAAATGCAGGATGATTTTCAATATCTTCTATAATATCTACATCATTTAATTCAGCTAACAAATGTACGTTTACTTCTTGTAAATTTTTAAGGGTGTCTTTTCTTACAGACGATGTTCCCCAGTCTTTGTTTTCAAAAATATTAGGTTGTAAGATTTTCATTCCTAGAAGATAATATCCACCATCTTCTGCAGGGCCAATTATAACATCGTTCATCTCTAGTTTAGAGAAAGCTTCGTTAATGTGATTTGGAGTTAGATCGTATAAATCGCTACCAACAATCATTACTTTTTCATAACCTTTATTAAAAGAATCTTGAAAGGCGTTTTGCATTCTAAAACCTAAATCTTTTCCCTTTTGTTGCTGTTTTTGATATACGTTTTCATTCCAAATATCATTTTCACGAATTTTTACAGAATAATACACCGCTTTATCGCAAGCTATATTTTGAGTAACTTCTTTGGTCTTGTTCAATAGAAACTTATAAATTTCTAAAGCAGTTTCATTACCAACAGATTTTGCTAAACGCGTTTTTACTTTGCCTAACTCCGGATTTCTAGTAAAAATCAGTAATAAGTTTTTAGTCATAAATTTTTTCTCCTTTTAAGAGCCATCTGCTCCATTCTTTATTAAAAGCATGTACTTTATTGGTCGGATTATCTTTGGAGTTCACAATCGGATTGTCTTGATTTTTCCATTCGAAAATTCCGCCATATAAATTGTAAATATTTATGTAGCCTGCTTTTTTAAGTTTTTCAGCAATGTCTTCAGAACGGATTCCTAAAGAACAGTATACTACAATTTTGGTGTTTTTATTCGAAGGAAGACTTTTGATTGTTTTGTTGAAGTTAAAATCATCATAACCTACACAAATGGCATTTTTAATATGACTAACCTGATATTCTTTAGGTTCTCTAGCATCTAATAAAATAATTTGATTGTTATTAGGAGCAGAGTCCAAGGTTTTTTTTATTAATGATTTCAAATTATCAACAGAAATATACGGGATGCTTTCTGTATTGTGTTTTTCTAATAACTGTTTCAGGCTCTTTTGGGAGAAACAGTTTACACATATAAAAAAACAGATTAAAAACTTAGACATAATGTTCGTATAGTATATTTGCGTTCTGAAAAATTTAAATTAAAATGAAAAAAACTTTAAAATTGTTATCATTATTAGCTTTCGTTATTATGTTTACTTCATGTGAAGAAGAGGAGCCTTGTGAATCAAAAACAACAACCTATACTTTACCTGATGGTTCTACTAGAACTATAGAAGGACCATGTTTGTAAATTAAGTTAAAAAACTTTCTACTGAGAGTTTTATTTTTTTACACAACAATTCCTTGGCAACTACTTCCTGCGCCAGCAGTACAACCATAACAATGTTGATTGATAATTATATTTCTATTCTGAAGTAATTCTTCATTATATTCTGAAATGTGTTTTACTTTACTGGCAACTTTTAAATTTAGCATTTGATTAAAATCACAATCATACAACCAACCATCCCAACTTATAGAAATGGTATTGGTACACATTACATTTTCTACTGCAGCAGGATTATACGCATCGATTAAAGAATGCATATAATCTTCATAATTTTCTGACGCAATCAAGTAATCTAAAAAGCGACTAATTGGTAAATTAGTAATTGCAAACAAACTATGAAAATCGATATTAAATTCACCTTTCAATGCTTTTTTAAAGTCATTTTCTAACGCCGTTTGATCTCCAGGTAAAAATGCACCTGATGGATTGTAAACCAAGTCTAATTTTAATTCAGAACCTTCGATTCCGTAACCAACTTCATTTAGCATTTGTAACGCTTTGATTGATTTATCAAAAACACCATCACCACGTTGTTTATCCGTTTTTCCACGAGTCCAATGGGGCATTGAAGAAATTACATGAACGTTGTGTTTCTTGAAAAATTCAGGTAAATCGTAATACTTTTTATTTGCTCTTATAATTGTTAGGTTAGAGCGAACAATAAAATCTTTGATTCCTGCTTTAGAAGCTTCTTCTACAAACCATCTAAAATTTGGATTCATTTCAGGTGCTCCTCCAGTTAAATCTAATGTATGCGCTTCTGTCTTTTTTATTACATCTAAACATTGTTGCATGGTTTCAATCGTCATAATTTCTTTACGATCAGGGCCAGCATCTACATGGCAATGTGAACAAACTTGATTACACATGTAGCCTAAGTTTATTTGTAAGATCTCTAATTTTTTAGGACGCAACGGAAATTGATTTGTTTCCTTAATTTTATTTGCAAATGTTGGTAATTCTCCGTCGGCAAAAATTCCGCTTGATAAAATTTCTAACTGACGTTGGGTATTTGCTAAATCGTTATTTCTTGCTTGAAGTGATTTCTTCATATATAATTACGAATGTAGAATTATGAATTACAAATTGAGGGTCTTAAATACTCCTAATTAGTAATTTAAAATTCATAATTAATTTTTTACATTTCTAACTTATTCACTTTGTTCATCATTTGAACGCTATGAACCAATGTTGCTCCACTTTTTATAGCTGCGCCAACATGCACTGCTTCCATCATTTCTTCTTTGGTAATGCCACGTTGCAATCCGTCTTTTGTATATGAATCTATACAATAAGGACATTGTTCTGTATGAGCAACCGCTAAAGCAATTAAAGATTTTTCTCGCGCTGTTAAAGCACCTTCTTCAAATACTTTTCCGTAATAATCAAAGAATTTATTTCCAAGTTCTTCGTTCCATTCTGTTATTTTTCCAAACTTACGTAAGTCAGCAGGATCGTAATATGTTTTAGACATGTGTTTTTTTAAGTTGAAAAGTAAAAGTACAAATTGTTTTCAAAATTGCTTTAACTAAAAGTAGCAATGCGGCCTATTTTCCGTTTAAACTCCAATCATATTTTAAAAAACTAATCGTTGCTTTTGAGTCGATTTTAGTATTTGAGTATTTATTAAGAAAATCTATTAAAGAACTTTTCTTAGTGAAATCTCCTTTAAACCATTCGAAAATTTTTGAAAGCTGTAATTTATTTTCTGATATTTTATTTCTCTTAGGGTCATTAATGAATTTCTTCATTAGGTCCTCAGTTTTAGTTTCATAATTAGCTTCAGTAAAAGCAAAATTTCCTAATTTCGGGCAAGAACCTGAAGCGCAATTTACACCAACATGAATTTTTGGATCGTTAAAATTTTTACGTAAAATTTTGTGTTCAATAGTATTCAAGGTGTATGTTTTACCTCCGATTTTTGCAAATGGAATGTTCCAAGCATCTTTACCTTTCTTTTTTATTTTTAAAATACTTGTAAGAGGGTAGTTTTCTAGTATTATTTTTATGGTATAGGCATTATATGCGTTTACCCAAAAGGATTTCGTTTTCGCTGCTGACCAGTTTTTTTCTGGAATGGTTTTATTTAGATGCTCTAGGTAAAAATCAAGTTTAATTTCCTCTTTTTTAAAGGCTTTGTAATTTACAGTACCTTCAATACTAACGTGTTTTTTTAATAAAGTATTAAAAACACTCGTTTGAGCAAATGAACTTATGAAGAAAGTTAAACTAAAGAATAAAAAAAATTTACGCATAATTTTTTGTTTTAAGCTGATGTTTTAGACGCTGATTTAATTGATACATTACAAAGAATATTCCATTTTAAATAAAAATGTTATTATGGGTTTTGAAAAGTAATTTTATAAGTATTTGTTTAGTCTTCTCCTAAAGTTTGAAACAAGAATGTCTTTGTTTGTGATAAAACTAAGAAAAAGTTATTAAGAAAGCGTGTTTTATGAGAGAAAGCAAAATTTAATAAATGAAGGCTATCAATATTATTGATGCAATTAGTAATAATAGTAATGTTGAAGTAAAGGTAAGTTGTGAAATAAAAAAACCTTAACAAATAAATGTTAAGGTTTAGTACTGAAGGCGGGACTTGAACCCGCACGACCCAAGGGTCATTGGATTTTAAGTCCAACGTGTCTACCAATTCCACCACTTCAGCTGGTATATGTATCTATTTTTTTGACTGCTTTCTTAAAATAAACCTCGCTAATAAAAGCGAGGTTTAGTACTGAAGGCGGGACTTGAACCCGCACGACCCAAGGGTCATTGGATTTTAAGTCCAACGTGTCTACCAATTCCACCACTTCAGCTTGTATGATTGCAATGCAACCAAAATTGGTGTATTTTTAAGAAAGTCTCAGAGCGAAAGACGGGATTTGAACCCGCGACCCCCACCTTGGCAAGGTGATGCTCTACCCCTGAGCTACTTTCGCGTAGTCAAAAATTATTTTAAAGAACGTTGCATTGCTGTGAATGCGGGTGCAAATATAACACCATTTTTTAAACTACAAAGCAGTTTTTAATTTTTTTCTGTTTTAATTAATATTATTTTTTATTGCCATTAGATAAGAAAGAAATATCTTTGCACAAATTTTAAAATTAGAAGTGAATTCTATTTCATCTGTACATACGAAAACCTCTTTAAAATCAATGTTTAACGATTTTAAACAACTAACGAAAGTAGGTTTGTCTATTAGTGTTGTCTTTACTTCTATTACTGGGTATTTATTAGGAGCTGAAAAAATTGACTACACAATAGTTTTATTATTAGCTATTGGTGGTTATTTAATGGTAGGAGCATCAAATGCATTCAATCAAATTATAGAACAAGATATCGATGCTTTAATGCAACGTACTAAAAACCGTCCTTTACCAGCAGGTAGAATGTCGGTAACTACGGCGTTAATAATTGCAATTACTTTTACCATTGCAGGTATTGGTATTTTATATTCAATAAACCCAAAATGTGCTTTATTTGGTGCAATTTCTATTTTTTTATATACAAGTGCTTATACGCCTTTAAAGGCAGTAACACCTTTGGCTGTTTTTGTAGGAGCGATTCCTGGAGCGATTCCTTTTATGTTAGGATGGGTGGCAGCAACAGGGGAGTTTGGTGTTGAAGCAGGTTTTTTGTTTCTAATCCAGTTTTTCTGGCAATTCCCGCATTTTTGGGCAATTGGTTGGTTACAATTTGAAGAATACAATAAAGCAGGGTTGCATATGCTACCTATGGATAAGAAAAATAAAGGAGCTATTGTTCAAATAATTTTTTACACCTGTATCATGATTTTAATGTCGGTTGCTCCGGTATTAAAAATAACAGGAAACTTCTATATATATCCACTAACAGCCGTTCTAATTTTAATTTTAGGTTTGTTAATGTTGTATTACGCTTTTCAATTATATAAATCAGAAGAAAACACCGATGCACGTAAGTTAATGCTGGCAAGTGTTTTTTATATCACAATTGTACCCATAATTTATGTGGTAGATAAATTTTTACACTAATGAGTGAACAAACTTTACAAAAAGAATTAAAAGTAGCTAGAAGAAAATCAGCAAAACCAATGTTATGGATTGCAATGATAAGTATGGTCATGTTTTTTGCTGGATTAACTAGTGCTTATGTAATTAGTATGAATCGTGAAGATTGGGTTACTTTCGATTTACCACAAGCATTTTACATTAGCACATTTTTAATTGTACTAAGTAGTATTGCTTTAATATTCTCTCATAGGTTTTTAAAGAAGGATAATTTAAAGGTGTCATTAGCATTGTTATTAGCGGCTTTGGTATTGGGTTTAGGTTTTGTATGGTATCAATATGTCGGTTTTAACGAATTGAAAAGTGTTGGTTTATATTTTACGGGTCCTGAGAGCACAGTTTCGACATCTTTTATTATAGGAATAACATTTATGCATATTTTACACTTGTTAGCAGGTGTAATTGTACTACTAGTTGTAATTTATAATCATTTTAAAAAGAAATATTCATCGGCTGATATGCTTGGTTTTGAGCTAGGTGCCATCTTCTGGCATTTTGTAGATGTTTTATGGATTTATCTATTTTTCTTTTTCTATTTCATAAGATGATGAAAAATGCGTAATTTTGACACACTGTTTTAACAAAAATTAACAAAAAGAGATTTATGGAGGCAAATAATGCTGTAAATTCTGATAACAAGGAAACCTGGAGCGGAGGTGGTGAAAAGCCATTTGGAGCTAGTTATGGTAAAATGATGATGTGGTTTTTCATCGTTTCTGATGCATTAACATTTTCAGGTTTTTTAGCGGCGTATGGTTTAACACGTTTTAAATTTATTGATTCATGGCCAATTGCCGATGAAGTGTTTACTCACTTTCCGGGGTTACATGGTGTACATGCACCGATGTATTATGTGGCATTAATGACATTTATTTTAATTGTATCATCAGTAACAATGGTGTTAGCTGTTGATGCGGGTCATCAAATGAAACAAAAGAAAGTTGCTTGGTATATGTTTGCAACGATCATTTTCGGAATTATTTTCGTCGGATCTCAAGCATGGGAGTGGAAAAACTTTATCAATGGTTCTTATGGAGCTGTTAAAACTACTAATAATCATATTTTACAGTTTGTAAAAGATGGTCATCAAATTGCATTAGCGGACTTTGTACATGCTGATAGAAAAGATGATAGAGTTCAACATACTCGTGAGAATGGGTTGTGGTTTGATAAAGAAGAAACAATTTCTCAATACTCAGTAGCACAGATTCAGGAAGCTTTTAAAGCAGATCCTTCTTTGTTAATTAGAACAGAAAGGTTGAATCCTGAAACTAAGCAAAAAATAATTTTGTCTAGAGCAGAAAGCATAGCGAAATTAGCATTAGCGAATCAAGTTGTTGAAGGAGCAAACTTACATGTAAACGAATATGGGAATCCAATCTTTGCAGATTTCTTTTTCTTTATTACAGGTTTTCATGGTTTTCACGTGTTATCTGGAATTTTAATAAACATCATTATCTTTTTTAACGTTGTGTTAGGTACGTATGAACGTAGAGGGCATTATGAAATGGTTGAAAAAGTAGGTTTATATTGGCACTTTGTAGATTTAGTTTGGGTATTTGTATTTACCTTTTTCTACTTAGTATAATTAAAAAACGATATTAGAAATGAGTCACGCACACGAATCGAGTAAAAAAAGAATTTGGATTGTTTTAGCAATCTTAACAATTATAACTACTGTTGAAGTAGCATTTGGTATTGTTAAACCTGCGGCATTACATTTATATGGATGGGGAACTAGTTGGTTAAACTGGTTATTCATTATTTTAACACTTGTAAAAGCATATTATATTGCTTGGGCTTTTATGCACTTAGAAGGTGAAAAAACATGGTTTCGAAGAGCAATCGTTTGGGTTCTTGTCTTTTTAATTTCTTACTTGCTATTTATTGTTTTGATAGAAGGAAGTTATTTAAATGAAACATTAGCGCCATTAGTAAAATGGTAATAAAATAAAATTTTGAAAAAAGGTGGTTTTAACCACCTTTTTTTGATTTTAATTAGAACTGAAATGGGTAAGATTCAAAAGTTTATTGTGTTATTTGCACTATTTATAGTGCCTTTGTTGTTTTATATGTTGTTGCAATTTGGGACTCATAATTTTGGAAAATTACCAATAGTTTCTAAAAATGTAATTGATATTTCTTTAATTGATAAGAATTTTACTTTTGATAAAAGAATTACTGTAGTTACTTTTTTAGGAAACGACATTGACTTGGCAAAAGGAGAAGCATATAATTTAAAGGAAAAAATTTATAATAAGTTTTCTAATTATGTAAGTTTTCAGATGATTTCTTTAGTTGATGAGAGTCAAAAACAAGCTATAGACGACTTGAAAAAAATGCTAAGTGTTAATACAGATTTATCTAGATGGAACTTTGTTTTTACTTCTGATGAAGAAATGCAAGCCCTACACGAAAGTTTTAAAACTCCAAACCCTTTAGATGAAAATTTTCATTCGCCAAAAGCATATATTATTGACAAAGAATCTAATTTAAGAAGAGGTAAGTCAACAATTAAAAGTTTAGAGGATAAAAATTTATTCGGGTATAGGATGAAATCTGTAGCAGAACTTAAAAATGACATGATAGATGATATAAGTGTTGTTTTAGTGGAATATAAATTAGCATTGAAGAAGAATAATAGGAGTGAAGACAGAAGAACAAATAGCATTTCAAATGAAAAAAAATAATTATTCATACGTCGGAATTTCGTTCATAATTTTACTATTTGGTATTTATGCGGTGCCAAAAATTATAAAACATTTTCAAACTGCCGATTTACATAAATTCAATAAAGTTCCAGATTTTGAATTTATAAATCAAGACGGAAAGACAATTGGGAATAAAAATTTTGAAGATAAAGTATATGTGGTAGAATTTTTCTTTGCTACTTGTCCTACTATCTGTCCGCTTATGAATGCGGAAATGGTGGGAATTCAAAACGAATTTATGGGGAATCCTAACTTCGGAATTGCATCTATTTCTATAACTCCAGATATCGATACTCCGAAACAATTAATGGAGTACGCTAAACAAAATGGAATTAATCATAAAAATTGGCATTTACTAACGGGAAAGCCGGAAGATGTTGTGTATGATTTATCAAATGAAGGTTTTAAATTATATGCAGGAAAAGGAGAGGTTTCTCATGGAGGTTTTGAGCATTCAGGTTTATTTGCATTAGTAGATAAAGATGGATATATACGTTCACGCTATGATGAACATGGAAATCCGATTATGTTTTATAGAGCTTTAAATGAGCATAATTTTGGAAATCAAATTCAAGAATTAAAACAAGATATTAAATTATTATTGAAAGAGTAATATGAGTACTGACGAAAAAAAGTATAAAAAATTAATCACAATAGTTTCAGTTGTAATTCCGTTAGCTGTTGCAGCTTTGTTCGGAATTAAAATACCAAACGTTGAACCATTATCATTTTTGCCACCTATTTATGCAAGTATAAACGGATTAACGGCTATTTTATTAATAGCAGCAGTAGTTGCTATAAAAAAAGGCAATAAAAAACTTCACGAACAATTAAATACCACAGCAATTATTTGCTCTGCATTATTTTTAGTTATGTATGTAGCGTATCATATGACTTCAAATTCCACTAAATTTGGTGGAGAAGGAATTGTAAAATACATCTATTTATTTATCTTATTTACACATATTGTATTATCTATAGTTGTAATACCTTTTGTATTAATAACCTTTATGAGAGCACGTTTAGGAAGTTTTCCTGAACATAAAAAAATAGCAAAAATTACCTTCCCATTATGGTTGTATGTGGCTATAACAGGTGTAATTGTGTACTTAATGATATCACCATATTATGTATAAAAAATTCTTGTTAATAGTATTGTTAATTGCTTCTGTAAACGGATCTGCACAATGTGCAATGTGTAAAGCAGTAGTTGAAGGAGGGAGTGAGAACATGGCTGAAGGTGTAAATAACGGAATTACATATTTAATGGTGTTTCCGTATATTTTGGTTGGTGTGTTATCTTACTTTATTTACCGTCACAAGAAAACTTCAAAAAAATAACATTCTAATAAGAGTGTTTTTTGTAACATATTCTGTTTTTAGTCGTCATATAAAAAAAACTAAAATAATTGTTCGGTTTTGTAACTATCAATGTTCAAATTCAAACAGTTAAAGTAGGTTTTATTTTGTTAATCGTCAGTTATCTAGGTGGTTATCGTTTGTTTCTTTTTTGGAACACCAATTGACTAATTATAATGAACAAAAAAATATTCGTTTTGAAAACAAAAATTGTACTACTTGCAGCTTTATTTACTTCGTTAGCTGGTTTTTCTCAAAAACAATGGACACTTAAGGAGTGTGTTAATCATGCTTTAGAAAATAACATTACTATAAAGCAGAATAAGCTTAATATTGATATTGCAGAAGCAGATGTTAAAAGTGCTAAAGGAAATAAATTACCATCTTTAAGTGGTTCTACTGGAGGAAATTTAAGATTTGGTTCTGGTTTTGATCCTGTTACTAATAATAGGGTTTCTACAAGTAATTTTGGAGGTTCTTTTGGTTTATCAGCAGGTATAACCGTTTTTAATGGTTATAGAATTCTAAATACTTATAAACAAGCAAAATTAGGTGTAGAGGGTAGTAAATTAGATTTAGAAGTAATTGAAAATGATATTGCTTTACGTGTTGTTAATACGTATTTAAATGCTCTTTTTGCTAAAGAGAACTTACTTGTTGCAACTACTCAAGCGGCTATTAGTCAAAAACAAATCGAGCGAGCTAAAGCTCAGTTTGACGCAGGTGCAGTTCCTAAAAGTGATTTATTAAATGTGCAATCGACTGCGTCAAGTGATGCTCAAAATGTAGTTACTCAAGAGAATGCCTTAAGTTTAGCGTTACTTAATATCTCTCAGTTATTACAAATTCCTTTTAATAATTTTGATGTAGCTAAAATTGAAGTAGATTCACCTTCTGGCGCAATGCTTTATAGTACTTCAGAAAAAGTATACAAACAAGCACTAAGTAATAGGCCAGAAATTGCTAGGGCAAAATTAAATATTGAAAATGCAGATCTTTCTATTAAAATAGCAAAAGCTGCCTATATGCCATCTATTTCGGCTTCTGGGAATGCTGGAACAAATTATGGTTATAATTTGGATCTACCTGCAGGGATTTCTAACACAGGTTTCATTTCTCAATTAGATAATAATTTAGGTTATGGTTTAGGGTTTAATGTAAGTATTCCAATTTTTAATGGATTTAAAACTGATGCTAGTGTAGAGCGTTCAAAAATTAATAAACTTATTTCAGAGACAAGATTAGAAAGTGAAAAATTACAATTACAACAAACTATAGAGAAAGCTTTTCAAGATGCAAAATCAGCAGCAAAATCATTCGAAGCCGCTGAAATTTCTTTAAAAGCACAAAAAGAAGCTTTTAAAAACGCTCAAGTAAGTTACGATTATGGTTCAATGACACAATTTGATTTTGACCAAGTTCGAAATCGTTTAGTAAACGCAGAAGGAGCAATGATAAGAGGTAAATATAATTATGTATTTACGACTAAAGTATTGAAGTTTTACTACGGAGAAGATATTCTATTAGATTAAAAGAATGATTTATTTTTAATAAAACTCATCAGTTTTTAACTGATGAGTTTTTTGTTTTTTAAGAGTATCTTTGCCTAAATATTAGAATTTGGCACTTATACTTAACATAGAAACGGCAACTAAAAATTGCTCTGTTAGTTTAGCAAAAAATGGAGAAGTTTTAGCTATTAGAGAATTAAACGATGGTAATTATTCTCATGCAGAAAAATTACATCCTTTTATTCAAGATATTTTAAAAGAAACTAAGGTAACAACAGCTAGTCTTGATGCTGTTGCCGTTAGTAAAGGGCCAGGTTCGTACACAGGACTTCGTATAGGTGTTTCTGCAGCAAAAGGAATGTGTTTTGCGATCGATAAGCCATTAATATCTATTGAAACCTTAAAATCACTTGCACATAGTGTTTCTATTAACGAAGGATTAATTGTGCCAATGTTGGATGCTAGAAGAATGGAAGTGTATTCAGCTGTTTATAATCCAATCTACGAGCAAGTGCGAGAAATAAAAGCTGAAATAATTGATAAAGATTCTTTTAAAGAAGAATTGTTAAAAGGAAAAGTTTATTTCTTAGGTGATGGGGCTGAAAAATGTAAAGATGTTATTGTTCATGATAATGCAATTTTTATTGATGATGAATTTCCATCTGCAAATGAAATGGCAGTATTAAGTTATAATAAGTACAAAAAAAACGACATTGAAGATGTCGCTTATTTTGAACCTTTTTATTTAAAAGATTTTATTGCTATTCCTGAAAAAAAGAAAGTTTAACCTTCTTTTTTAATCTCAACAGCATGAGGATACGGAATTTCAATTCCTGCCTTATCTAATGCTAATTTTACATTTTCAGTAGTTTCGAAATAAACATCCCAATAGTCTGCTACATCAACCCATGGTCTAACAGCGAAATTCACTGAACTATCAGCTAATTCTGATACATTTACAGAAGGAGCAGGGTCTTTTAATACTTTAGAGTTTGTGGTTAAAACTTTCATTAAAACTTCTTTCGATTGCTTAATATCTGCATCGTAAGAAACACCAAAAGTTAAGTCTATTCTTAGTTTTCCTTCAGCGGTGTAGTTAATAATATTGCCGTTAGATAATGTACCGTTAGGTATAATTGCTAATTTATTCCCAGGAGTATTCAAATGTGTAGTAAAAATTTGAATTTCTTTTATTACCCCTGTAATTCCTTGAGCTTCTATTAAGTCGCCGATTTTAAAAGGCTTAAAAATCATAATTATTGCACCGCCAGCGAAATTTGATAAAGAACCTTGTAAAGCTAAACCTACAGCTAAACCAGCGGCACCAATAATTGCAGCGAAAGAAGTTGTAGCAACACCTAGTTGTGATATAACGGTAACGAAAAGCAAGGCTTTTAAAGACCAGCTAACTAGGTCGCCTAAGAATTTTTGAAGTGTTAAATCAATACTTTGTTTAGTCATAATTTTTTTCGAGAATTTAACCGCTATTTTAACAGCGAATAAACCGATAATTAAAATTACTAAAGCTGTTAAAACTTTTGGAGTGTACTCTACTAATAAGTTTAGAATTACATCTATATACTCTTTCATGTGTTATATTTAATATTAATAAAGTGTGTATTTGTTCTTTAAAGCTGTAACTTACAGTGTCAAAAAGATAACACTGATTAAAGCAGGTATAGACTGAATGATAAGAATTCTTGGTTTTTTTGTAGAATAAGCACCATATATTCCAGCAATAAAAATACAGATTAAAAAGAAAATGGCAACATCTACTTTTTGTGATAACATTGACCAAATTAAGCCTGCTGCTAAAAAACCATTATATAGGCCTTGATTCGCGGCTAGTACCTTTGTTTCTTCTGCAAACTCTTTGTTTTTTAAGCCAAATGTTTTTATTCCTTTAGGTTTTGTCCATAAAACCATTTCTAGAATTAGAATGTAAATGTGAATTAGGGAAACTAGTGCTACTAAAATGTATTGTATAATATTCATAGGTGTAAAGATAAAAGATAGTTATAAATAAGTTGTTCTAATTATTTTTTTAGTTGATGAATTGCTGTTTTTGGATTTTCAGTTGGTAGCTGACAAGCGTTGTTTACACAAACATATATTAATGTTTGATTTTCTGCATATCGATTTTTTAAAAGAGGTAATTCACTAGCTGCAGTACTACCGCAAATTAATTTATTTGGAATGTATTCTAGGTTGATTTCTGTAGCTTTTAAAAATACTTCTTTACCAGAGATTGCAACTTCATAATAAGGATATGCATAGTTCATATATAAATCTATCCAATTAGAATAAGCAGACGCATATTTTTTCATTGGCTTATTCATGTTATGTAGCATTTGTTTGCTCGTTTTTAGGTATAGCTTATTGTTGTAGTAATGGCTTAAGTAAAATAAATTTTTTGCCATAATAGAATTTGATGCAGGTATTACATTATCGTCTGCTTCTATTTTTCTTGTAATTAATTTAGTGTCTTTATTTGAAGTGAAAAAAAACATTTTTGAGTTTGAATCAAAAAAATGCTCAAATGTATAGTCCGTTAGTTTTTTTGATAAGTGTAACCATTTCTCATTGAAAGTAGCTTTGTATAATGAAATATAAGCATCAATTAGAGTCGCGTAATCTACTAAGTAACCATTAATAGTTGCTTTTCCATTTTTATAATTATGATATAAACTCCCGTCGTTTTTGATACTGTTCTGTTCTAAAAAGGTAGCGTTTTTTAATGCAATATCTAAAAAATGAGGATTATTAAATGTTTTATAGGCGTCAATATATCCTTTTAACATTAAAGCATTCCATGACGTTAAAATTTTATCATCTAATCTAGGACGTGATTTTTTTGCTCGTTCTTTTAAAAGTATATTCTTCCAATTAAGAACTTTTTGTTTTACTTGAGTTATTGAAATATGGTTTTTTTTTGAAAACTCTTCATCTGATGAATTTCGAATTAAATTGTAATTTCCATCTTCCCAAAAACCATAAGAATTGATGTTGTAATAATCAGAAAATAAAGCAAAATCAGAAATTATTTCTTTCAATGCTGCTTTTTTCCAAATATAAAAAGCGCCTTCTTCTAATTCCTTTTCTTCGTTTAAACTATCGGCGTCTAAAGACGAATAAAATCCACCATTTGTATGCATTAATTCTCGCTCTATAAACTGTAGTGTGTTGTAGACAGTTTCTTTGTAGAGCAGATTTTTAGTGGCAGTATATGCATCAGAATACAAGCTTACTAACTGACCGTTGTCATATAACATTTTTTCAAAATGTGGAATGTGCCATTTTTTATCAGTAGAGTATCTTGCAAATCCACCACCAACTTGATCAAAAATTCCGCCATATGCCAGTTTAGTAAGTGTTGTGTTTACAAAACTTTGAAGTTTTATATTTTTAGTTTGATAGGCGTATCGAAGTAAAAAATGGTAATTATTAGGCATTGGAAATTTGGGAGAGCGATTCATTCCGCCAAGTTTCTTATCAAATCTTGTTTGCCACTTATTAACAGCGTTTCGAATATACTCTTTGTTAAAGTTAAGTATATCTGTATTTAAAGTAATTAATCCTGATTGTTGTACGCCTTCAGTTAATTTCTCGGCATATTCAACCAATTTTTGAGGATTATTCTGCTGTATGTCCGCAATCTGATTGAGCGCACTTATCCATTGTTTTTTTCTGAAATATGTTCCCCCAAAAACGGGTCTACCATCTGGTAAAGCAATGCAATTTAAAGGCCATCCACCACTACCAGTCATTAATTGAACAGCATTCATGTATATCTGATCTATATCCGGGCGTTCTTCTCTATCAATTTTTATATTGATATAATTATCATTCATCACTTTAGCTACTTCTTCATTTTCAAAACTTTCATGCTCCATAACATGACACCAATGACAGGAAGAATATCCGATAGATATTAACAAAAGCTTCCCTTCTTTTTTTGCCAAAGCCAAGGTTTCATCATTCCATGCATACCAGTTTACTGGGTTATGAGCGTGCTGTAATAGATACGGACTAGTTTCGTGAATTAAGTTATTGGTAAATTTATGTGTAGTTTTTTTTTTGTTAGTTTGTCCTTGACAGTTTATAAGTGAAATTGAAAAAAGATAGAGAATTAAATATTTCATATTCAAATATAGTAAATGATAAAAGTGATTTTGCTTTTGCAAAATCACTTTTATAGTAGTTAATTATTATGTAGTTACTTTATTTTACTTCAAAAGTAACTTTTAAGTTTACTCTAAATTCGGTAACCTCATCTCCGTTTACAACAGCACTTTGAGATTGTACAAATACAGATTTAATATTTTTTACTGATTTTGAAGCTTGTTTTACTGCTTTTCTTGTAGCGTCTTCCCAACTTTTTTCAGAGTTAGATAGCACTTCAATAACTTTCATTATAGCCATAATAACTTTTTTAATGATTAATACATTGTAAATATAATGATTTTCACGAAGTTTTTTTTTGTAAAAAGGGTCTAAAAAACCCTCAATGTTAATTTAACGTTATCTAAATGTTTGTTTTATGTAAAATTTATTAGTATATTTGAGTAGTAGTGTTAATCAAAAATTTTTAGATATGAAAAAATTAATAATAGCTGTTTGTATTTTGTCAGTATCATTATTGCAAGCTCAAGAAACCGAACCAAAATTTGAAAAAGAAGGAGATTTAGTAAAGGTCACCTATTTTTATAAAGATGGAAAAGTAAAAGAGCAAGGTTTTTTCAAGGATAAAAAATTAACAGGAACTTGGATTTCTTTTGATACGAAAGGAAATAAGAATACAATTGCACATTACGAATCAGGAAAAAAAGTAGGTAAATGGTTTATGTGGAAAGAAGATGGTTTAAAAGAAATATCTTATAAAGGTAATTCTATAGCATCTGTACAAACATGGAAAGAAGAAACAAAAATAGCTATTAAGTAGTCAGGTAGTTAATTGTTTAAATTAGATATAGCCGAGTAAAACTTTTACTGGGCTATTATTTTCTTCCAAAATCTGCAGGAATTTCTCCCCAAGCTTTAGTTTCCCACTTAAGTATCGGGTTTTTAAAAGAATTTTCGTGCAACCATCTTTCGGCACGTTTTATTAAATCTAATACTTCGTTGTTACTGGCATCGAAAGTTAAATTAGTTCTACACTGTTTTTTTTTAATCCAGCTCATTGCAATTCTAGAATCAGAATATATAGGATAAGTATCCATTTTTTTATTCTTTAATAAGGCTATTCCGTGTACAAGAGCTAAAAACTCACCGATGTTGTTGGTTCCTTTTTTATAAGGCCCCATTCTAAATATTTCTTTTTTACTTTTGGTTAAAACGCCACGATATTCCATTACTCCAGGGTTTCCAGCACAAGCAGCATCAACAGAAATAGTTTCTAAAAGGGGGGTTCCGTATGTTGCTCTTTCTTCAGAAGATAACGTAGCTTTTTTAGTATCTTTTCCTTTGTAGTCGTTGTAATTTTTTGTGAAAGCAGTTTCGGCTTCTTTTTTATCTATAAAGGCTTTATATTGAGCCCCATCGAATCCGTTAATTTGTTTTTTGCAAACATTCCACGAAGTAAAAACACCTGTTTTTTCACCTTTCCAAACAACATAATATTTTTTCTTTTTAGACATTTTTTAAAATGATATCTTCAATAACTGCAGGAAAGTGTTTTTGTTCTAAAATATGAATTTTATTTGCAATATCATCTGCCGAATCTGAAGATAACACTTCTGTTTTGGCCTGAAAAATAGTAGCACCTTCATCATAGTTTTCGTTTACATAATGAATAGTAATGCCAGTCTCTATTTCATCATTTTCCTTTACAGCCTTATGAACATTCATGCCATACATACCTTTTCCACCGTATTTTGGCAACAAAGCAGGATGGATATTTATAATTTTATTTGGAAAAGCTTCTATTATTTTAGCAGGAATACGCCATAAAAAACCGGCAAGAATGATTATATCAGCTTCAACTTGTAGGAAATTCAAAACAGTGTTATCTTTAGTAAAACTTTCTTTATCAAAGAGAGAAGCTTCTATTTCTAAGCGTTCGCACCTGTCAAAAACTTTGGCATGTTTATTATTAGATAAGACATGAGTAACCGTCGCAGTTTTCGTAGATTGAAAGTATTTAATAATGTTTTCGGCATTGGAACCTGAACCTGAAGCAAAAATTATGATACGTTTCATGTTAAATTAAGTTGTTTTCTTATTACAAAAAAAGGGATAATTATTAACAACAATGGTGTTTGCAGCAAAAGATTCAATATTTTTTTTTACATTAGACATCACATTTTTCGGCAAAAGCTAGAATTAATAACTAAGAATTGTATTTTTGCATCGATTTTAAATTTTAAAACCAACAAATTATGTCAGACATAGCATCAAGAGTAAAAGCGATTATCGTAGACAAATTAGGAGTAGACGATAACGAAGTAACAACCGAAGCAAGCTTCACAAACGATTTAGGAGCAGATTCTTTAGATACTGTTGAATTAATTATGGAATTCGAAAAAGAATTCGATATTCAAATTCCAGATGATCAAGCTGAAAACATTGGAACTGTAGGTCAAGCAGTTAGCTATATTGAAGAAGCAAAAAAATAAATTTATATGCAATTAAAGCGAGTTGTAGTAACTGGACTTGGCGCATTAACGCCAATAGGAAACAATAAAGAAGAGTATTGGAATAGCTTGGTTAACGGAGTTAGCGGAGCAGCGCCTATAACGCATTTCGATGCTGCCAAGTTCAAAACTCGTTTTGCATGTGAGTTAAAAAACTTTAACGTGACGGATTTCATTAATAGGAAAGACGCACGTAAAATGGATAGGTTTACACAATATGCTATGGTGGCTTCAGACGAAGCTATTGTAGATTCAAAATTAAATCTAGACGAAATTAACAAATTTAGAGTAGGTGTAATTTGGGGAGCTGGTATTGGAGGTTTAGAAACTTTTCAAAACGAAGCTATAAATTTTGGTGCTGGAGACGGTTCACCGAGATTTAATCCTTTTTTTATTCCAAAAATGATTGCTGATATCGCACCAGGTTGGATTTCTATTAAAAATGGATTTATGGGGCCTAATTACACAACGGTATCTGCATGTGCATCATCAGCAAATGCAATGATAGACGCATTAAATTATATTCGACTAGGGCACTGTGATGTTATAGTAACGGGTGGTAGTGAAGCCGCAATTACTTATGCCGGTGTTGGAGGTTTTAATGCAATGCATGCACTTTCTACTAATAATGAAAACCATAAAACGGCATCAAAACCTTTTGATGCAGAACGTGATGGTTTTGTTTTAGGTGAAGGAGCAGGGGCACTTGTATTAGAAGAATACGAACATGCCAAGGCTCGTGGAGCTAAAATTTATGCAGAAGTTATTGGCGGAGGTATGTCATCAGATGCTTACCACATGACCGCACCTCACCCAGAAGGGATAGGTGTAATTGCTGTAATGAAAAATTGTCTTGAAAATGCTGGTTTAAAACCAGAAGACGTAGATCATATAAACACTCATGGTACTTCTACACCGCTAGGAGATGTTGCAGAGTTAAAAGCTATTTCTGAAGTTTTTGGTGATCATGCTAAGAATATCAACATCAATTCAACAAAGTCTATGACTGGACATTTGTTAGGTGCTGCTGGAGCTGTAGAATCAATAGCTTCTATATTAGCAATGGAGTACGGTATTATTCCTCCAACAATTAATCATGTTAACATTGATGAAAACATCAATCCTGATTTAAATTTAACGTTAAACAAACCTCAAAAAAGAGAAATTAAAGTTGCGATGAGTAATACATTTGGCTTTGGTGGTCATAATGCTTGTGTAGCCTTTAGAAAACTAGATTAATTCCTTATGAACTTTCTTCGTAGAATAGTTAAGCCCAAAAATAAAGAGGATGAAGATTTTTACTACGAGTTAAAAGAACTGCTTAATTTTAAACCTATAACGCTTTCGCATTATAAGAAAGCATTTACACATAGGTCTTTAAAATTAGTCGATAAAAAAGGAAATCCTATTAATTACGAACGCTTAGAATTTTTAGGTGATGCAATTTTAGGGTCGGTAATGGCATCTTATTTATATAAAAAAGTTCCGGAAGGAGATGAGGGTTATTTAACTCAAATGAGATCGAAGGTAGTGAGTAGAGCACATTTAAATACTTTAGGTAAAGATTTAGATTTAATTCGATTTGTAAAAAGTAATATATCAGAAGAGCATATTAGTAATAATCTTTATGGTAATATTTTTGAAGCTTTAATTGGAGCTGTTTACTTAGATAGAGGTTACAATTATTGTCATCAATTTATTTACGAACAGATTGTATTGCCCTATGTAGATATTGAAAAATTAGAAGGTAAAATATCAAGTTATAAAGGATATGTTATCGAGTGGTGCCAGAAGAACAAGAAGAAGTATAAATTCGAGTCATACGAAGATTCTGGAAATCAAAACAAAAGACACTTTAGCGTAAGAGTTAGCATTGGTGGTAACATTATTGGTAAAGGAAGGGCTACTTCAAAGAAAAAAGCCGAAGAAATTGCAGCAAAAAGAGTGTACTATGCTATGCAAAGCCAAATGGAAAATTCTTAACATTAAGGCGAAAACGTTTTCGTAAATTTTACATTATATTTTATATACATTCAGTAATTTAGCAAAAAACAAACAATTGTTTTTATGACTACTTATGGACTGAATATCAATGAATTTTCTGCTAATGATTATGCATTAATAGGTATTCATACGGTACTTAATGAGTATAAATTAGCGTATTTATTAAATAAATATTTACATATTAAGTTTAGTAAAGCGAGTTATAATTTAGATTTCACTAAAAAAAATAATCTAGCTTCTTATACAGTATATGAATATGCTAATACAGAATTAGATTATGATTGGTTTTTAATAGCTAATGTGTGTAAATCAACTCGAAAAACAGCCTCAACAAGCCTTTTTACTGAGAGTGATTCAATTAACCGTCTTGTTCCTGAAAAAAAGAAAGTTGATTTTTTTTTAAAAATAGAAGGAGGTTTTGATTTTGAATATGTTGTAAAAACTATTGAAATGATAAATCAAGTTCCCCAAATTATAACCTCTTACGAAATAGAGGTAGAATCTTTAAAGTCTAAAGACTTTTTAATATTTTAAATTATGCCACACAACAAAAAAACCAAAATTATAGCAACATTAGGACCCGCAACAAATACAAAAGAGATTTTGGCCGATATGGCTGCTGCTGGAGTAAATGTTTTTAGAGTTAATTTTTCTCACGCTGATTATGATGATGTAAAAGAACGTATTCGACAAATACGAGAAATTAATGAAGAGAGAGGTTACAATGTGGCAATCTTAGCTGATTTACAAGGCCCAAAATTAAGAGTCGGAGTAATGAGTGATGGAGTAGAATTAAAAGCTGGAGATACTTTTATTTTTACGACTGAAGAATGTAAAGGAACTAAAGAAAAAGCATTTATGACCTACAAGCGTTTTCCTAAAGATGTTAAAGCGGGAGAACAAATTTTAGTTGATGATGGTAAATTGTTATTTGAAGTAATTTCTACAGATAAAAGTAAAGAAGTAATTACGAAGGTAATTATTGGAGGTTCTTTAAAATCTAAAAAAGGAGTTAATTTACCTAATACAAACATATCATTACCAGCATTAACTGATAAAGATAAAAAGGACGCTATTTTTGCTTTACAGCAAGAAGTAGATTGGATTGCGTTGTCATTTGTTAGAAATCCAGAAGATTTAAGGATGTTGCGGGATTTAATAGATCAGAACTCATCATATAGGGTTCCTGTGATCGCTAAAATTGAAAAACCAGAAGCAGTTGAAAATATTGACGCTTTAATTCCGTATTGTGACGGATTAATGGTGGCTCGTGGTGATTTAGGTGTAGAAGTACCAATGCAAGATGTTCCGTTAATTCAGAAAATGTTGGTAAGAAGAGCTAAACAAGCGAGAATTCCTGTAATTATTGCTACGCAAATGATGGAAACAATGATTGAAAACGCTGTTCCAACAAGAGCCGAAGTAAATGATGTGGCAAATTCAATTATGGATGGAGCAGATGCTGTAATGCTTTCAGGAGAAACATCCGTAGGAAAACACCCGATAAGAGTTATTAAAAAAATGACAGAAATTATTGGAAGTGTTGAGTATTCTGATTTAATAAAAGTACCACAGGAAGCGCCACATATTCGTACAAAAAGATTTATTACAAAATCAGTATGTCACCATGCAGCTTTAATGGCGGATGATATAAATGCTGCTGCTATTACGACATTAACAAATAGTGGATATACAGCTTTCCAGGTTTCAGCTTGGAGGCCAAAATCACACGTATTAGCCTTTTCTTCAGAAAAAAGAATATTAGGTAAGCTAAATCTTTTATGGGGTGTTAGAGCGTATTATTATGACAGAGAATTAAGCACCGATGATACACTTGAAGATATAAATGAAATATCTAAAGAAAAAGGCTTTGTTAAGGCAGGAGATTTTATGATTAATTTATCGTCAATGCCAGTAAAAGAAAAAGGGATGGTAAACACTTTACGTGTATCTCATATAGACTAGAAATTATTAAAATAAAAAAGAGCGTCCAACTACTATTAGTTAGACGCTCTTTTTTTATAGTTGAATTTTCTTAGAACAAATAATGGCGTCGTTTACAATAAAAGGCATCGGCATCATAATTTCACTTCGTGGTTTTAAATTGAGTTTTTCATTTGATAACAAATCGTATGATACCTCATTTAATGTAATGTCTGGCTTGGTATTTTTATCAACACTAAAAGAGATCGTAACATCTTTATCTGAATTTGCCATTTGGTAAATTAGGAGCGTTCCTTTATGAGCTGTAAATTCTTTACCTTTATCATAAAAAACTCCATTTACAGTTAATTCCTTTAATGTAATACTTGTATTGTTATTAAACTCATATCTATTAATTTTACGTGTTGGAGTTATCGTAAAATTCAATTTTCTTTCATTGTTAATAATAGTATCTTGATTTATGGTAACATCAGAAATACTAAAGTTTTTGTTTTTAGCCTTTTTATGATAACTAAAAACAGTGTTGTATTTACTTTTCCCTTCTACAAAAGGGATGCTTCCTTCTGTATAATCTCCATTAAAAACTTGCTTAGTGTAGCCATCTAATGTTTTGTTGCAGGTTGCCCAATAAGAAGTGTTTGTGTCTGAGTTTTGGATAAAAACAATACTATTCGGTTTTTTATTATCAATTGAAAATCCGCTATTAAAAGTAGCTAATCCAAAGAAAAAAATGGTAGCTAACCCTGTAATTGTTTGCCAATTATTCTTCCTTTTTTGTTGATGAAAAACAGGCAAAATAAACCCAAAGATTAAAACTACTAGAAGAGCAGAGATAAATAATATTTTTAACCCTAATGCAACAGGAAACAATTGTAGCATAGGAGCAATCATATATATTGTTGGTATAGAAATTATAGCAAATAAACTAGCTCTTGACTTATTTATAACATCCATAAAAATTAAAACAGCCAGTATTAGTAATGAGGCGTAAACAGGAATAATGAAAAAACCTGCACCAGGTAAATATTGAGTAATAAAATAATTTAGAAGAAGCCCGATAAAAATAGGAGCGATAAAAAGATCGGTGGTTTTTTCATCTTTAAACCTATTATATATTTTAAATAAAAGCCAACAGTTTAATAAGATAAATGCAATGATATATTGATATCCGTTATAAGTAAAACCGTGTAACATATCGGCATACTGAGGGTGAATTAGTAAAATTAGTTGCCACAAGCCATATGATAAACCAACACATAAAATAAGTGATGCTATATATGGAATAAACCCTTTTAATAAACCGTCAAATGTTATTTTCCCTTTTCTTAACCCTAAAAAAAGGATTACTAAAAAAATCATTAAAGCGATCAGAAACATAGGTAAAACCCATGAGAACGGATAGTTTAAAAGCTTCATGAAAGGAAAGTTTACATAGATGTAATCTACATCACTATTGGTATTCGTTAAATCTGAATTTGAAAAATAATTAAGTGAAGTTGTAAAGTATTCTGCTTGATGTTGTAGCGTTTCTCTATTTAATCTTTCATATGAATCTTGTGCAGTATGATAATCGAAATGATCATCGATAAAGGCAAAATTAAATCCGTTAATATTTCCTTTTTCTCTAAAAACAGTTAAATCTGTATCGTTAGGTAGTTTTTTATAGATGCTGTACATTAAAGAGTTTGCAGCTGGGTAATTTGGATTTGAATTTAGAAATTCTGTTAATATTTTTTTGTTTTTCCCATTTGTTTCCATTAGCATATAACTAGCACCGCCACTTCCTCTAGCTTCAAAGTTTAGTACTAATCCAATGTTTTTAGCAAAAGGATGATTTTCAACAAAAGCTTGTGCACCTAATAAGCCTAGTTCTTCTGCATCAGAAAAAAGAATAATAATATCGTTTTTAGGTTGCTCATTTTTAGCTAAAAAAGCACGAAGCCCTTCTAAAATAGTTACAACACCCGAGCCAGCATCACTAGCGCCTAAAGATGAATGCGGATTAGAATCGTAATGAGTTAAAAGCAATAATGCTTTTCCGTTTTCTGTTCCTTTAATTTTAGCTATGATATTTTCAGTTGTTGTGCTAGCTCTCCATTTTTTGTTTATTGCTGTTTTTTGTTGGACTTCTGGAGTTAGTCCTAATTTCTTTAGTTCATTAACAATATAACCTTGCACTACTTTATGCTCTGGAGAACCAGTGTGGTGTGTTTTTTTGGATATGTTTTTTAAATGATAGAGCGCATTGCTTATCGAAAAATCAGTAGATTTTAATTCTTTTTCTACAGACGGAAGCGTAGGAGTTATATCGTTAAAACTCCAATAAACTGTTAAAAGAATAATTAAAACAGCAAGAAAATTATTTAATGATTTCATAGTGAATTTTAAGGTTTATAAAAATAGGTAAATTTATCTTTAAGAAAAATTATAAATAAACGACTAATATTCAGTAAGTTTAATGCATAAAACAATAACTATGGCGATCATAAATTTTCAAGGAAAGCGAACAAATCAACCAGGAAAAAAAACTACACCTTTTCTAGTTTCAGATTATATGACAAAAAATTTAATTACATTTAAAGAAAGTCAATCTATAGAAGAGGTGATCGATTCGTTGATAAAAAATAAAATTTCTGGAGGACCAGTGATAAACGAAAAGAATGAACTAATCGGTATTATTTCAGAAGGAGATTGTTTGAAGCAAATATCTGAAAGTAGGTATTATAATTTACCTATAGATAAAAATAGTACTGTAGGAAAAGCGATGGTGAAACAAGTAGAAACTATTGATGGAAATATGAATATATTTGATGCTGCAAACAAATTTTTAGAATCTAAACGAAGACGATTTCCTATTATTGAAAACGGTAAGTTAGTAGGGCAAATTAGCCAAAAAGATGTGTTAAAAGCAGCAATAAAGCTAAAGAGTAGTACTTGGAAATAACTAATCTTGCTTAACTAATAAATACATTTCATTTTCTAATTCTAAATATCCTTGGTCATATATGTAATAGTATATGTTTCCGGTTTTAGTTGTGTAAATTGAGGTAATAAATTTAAAGTCAAAACCTTTGTCAAATAATTTACGTCTACTAATTTTTGTCTTACCAGAAATATTATGATCGGTAAGTATTTTATAGTTCTTACGTAAACGATTATTAGTGTTTCTAATTAGGTTTTTGCTTTCTTTGTTTACTTTATTATTATAGGCATTCCGACAGTAATCAGCACAGAATTTCTTATCAATTCTCCCTATTAACTTATCACCACATTCTAAGCATTTTCTATCGTTCATATTCTGATTTATTAAGTTGATACCAATTCACTTTTACGATATCATAATTGAATTCATTTATATAGTTCAACCCTATTTTTTGTAAAATTTTATTAGAACCAATGTTTTCTATATCAGCAGCTCCGTAAATAACTGGGTAATTCATTTTGGTAAAGCCAAAATCTAAACAAGCAAAAGCTGATTCTGAAGCATATCCTTTTCCCCAGAAACGAGGAATTAAACGATAACCAATATCAATAAAATCTCGTGTTCCGTTTAATTCTTCTTTTTCCCCTGTATTTAATTTTAAACCAGACCACCCCATAAATTCTCCAGTAGTTTTTTCTATACAGGCAAACCGTCCAATACCTAAATTTTTATATTGATTGAGAATAAATTGAATACTTTCATGAGCTTGTTCTTTCGTTTTTATCGGATTCTTACCTAGATATTGATGCACTTCTTTATTCGAATCTAATTCAAAAACACCATCAACATCGCTTTCTTGAAGTTCTCTTAAAATTAGTCTGTCTGTTTCTATATGAAATTTCATTAGCTAATTGTTTGATTAACAAATGTAATAAAAATAATTAAACGATTACATTCATTTACAAACGAAAACAAATGTTTAACAACCTTTTTTAATTTGTCTTGTGTTTCATCTTTGCAGTGTCAATTTATTTGAATGGCAAATTTTAACTATTTAACAATAAAAAAAAATACGATGAACGCACTAAAAAACAGAGTACAGTTAATAGGTAATTTAGGAAAT